>NZ_DDOI01000093.1:8838-9872 GCF_002341575.1 Marinobacter sp. UBA2498
CACGCCGGACGCAAGGGTCAGTGCAACTGCGGCTAAACCATTCTTGAAAGTTAATTTCATAGTAACTTCACCTCATTGGTCGGACCTTAAAAGCATTAGGAATTACGCACCCTACTCACATCAGGATTGTTTTCGGAGCTACGGGCATATCCCTATGGGAATGACGGTCGTGTTTCGCCAACTGACAGGCCTGAGAACCAAAGACGGTCTGTGTCGTACACACTTTTATGATGTTTACAGACCTCGTAGGCGTCGTCTCCAAAGCGGCAGTCCAGTTTGCTCGACTGATCTGATAATCCCCATAGAGCCGAACAGGGTTTTATGCAACAAAAGACGATCGCTGACGAAACCTTGAAGAAGGGCGTTGACACTCTGGCCGGGAGGGACCCGGACCTTCATCGGGTTTACGCCCGCCTCGGTTATCCGCCTCTCTGGCCCCGGGAACCCGGCTTTGCCTCACTGGTGCATATCATTCTTGAGCAGCAAGTTTCGATCAAAGCCGCGGCCACCATGTTTGAACGGCTCGCATCCCACCTTGAATCGGTAACCCCGGAACTGGTCCAGAGGGCTGGCGAGCCTGAGCTAAGACGAGTCGGGCTTACCCGACAGAAATCCAGGTATTGTGTCGAGCTGGCCAACCGCATAACCGACGGCAAACTTGACCTCGCGCAAGTCGAAAAGCTTGACGATGTGCAGGGCCGAAGCCACCTTTTAGAAGTACCCGGTTTGGGGCCCTGGACCGTCGACATCTATTACATGATGGCGCTACGACGGCCGGATGTCTGGCCCCAAGGCGACCTGGCACTGGCATCCGCAATACAGGACATCAAAAATCTGGATGCCCGACCGACAAAAGAAGAGCAACTGGCCTTTGCCGAACAGTGGGCGCCCTGGCGAGCACTGCCCGATGTGCGCGGCTGCACACGGCTGGGTTGGCCTTGGGCGAATCGTCTATGCAAGCTCGTCAGAGCAGCTTTCAGCCTGGCTGGACGAACTGCACGTGGCGCCACCACCCGTGGCAACCCTTCCGATCA
>NZ_DDOI01000093.1:9943-15237 GCF_002341575.1 Marinobacter sp. UBA2498
CGTGGCAACCCTTCCGATCAATGAGGTTGTTCCGGGCGTTCCCACTGAGGGTCCCTTCCCCGCTCTTGCTGACGCCCTGAGAGAGCTTCACGAGCGCTACGCTTTGGCCGATCGGAACAAAACATAATTGCCCAGCAGCGCCAGCGAAGCGCCCAGTACCGCCGTTGTTGTCCATTCAAAGCCCTCGAGCCAGGTCGAAACGCTCAGGGCAACCACGGGGAAAAGTACCGTCGCGTAGCCTGCTTTGTCGGCGCCGAGCGTCTGAATCACCGTGATGTAGCAATAGAACGCGATGATTGAGCCGGGAACGGCAAGAAAGACGGTTGCGCCCCAGAAAGTCGCTGAGGTGGGGACTACCCACTCAACACCAAGCAACAGGCACCAGATGCCAAGAATCACCGCGCCGTAAACCATGGCCCAGGCATTGGCCAGTAACAGCGGCACCTGAGACATCCGCACCTTGATGCTTACCAGGTTACCCATGGAAAACCAGAAGGTGCCGCCAATGGCGAAAAGAATGCTGGTGGCTGTGGCATTCCCCAGTTGCAGATCGTGCCAGAACAGCAGTGCCACACCTGTGATCCCCAGAGAGATCGCCGGATAAAGCCGGGCGGTAGGCCGGAGCCGTAACCAGAGCCAGCCATTCAAAGCGTTAAACAGAGCGGCCAGCGAAAACACCACCGCCAGCAGACCGCTTGTCATCGATTCTGCAGCACGATAAATCAGCAGAAAGTTCAGGCTGTACAGGGTTGCCCCCTGCAGCACCAGCCAACCGTGCTGTTTCAGGGTCAACTTCTCCAGCCTGCGCACCATGGCAAGAACCACCAGTGTCACGACAGAAGCCATAAAGAATCGGTAAAACACGGATATGTCGACCGGCGCCGCTTCAACCTGCAGACGAATCGCTGTCCAGGTGAGACCCCAGATCAGTACCGTCAAACCATAGTGAACAGAGATGGGCATGCCAGTGGGGTCCTGTAGCTATCGGGAACAATGGTTGATCGGGGGTCAGAGTAGAACCAGGACAGCACCAAAACTTGTCAGATCCTGCTGAACCATGGATGATTCTTGAGGCGGCCTCTCGTCCAGACTGATCCTACATCCCTATACCAACGCCGTACAACTCATGCAAAAGTGCCGTTTAACCACTCACTTGGGAGACCTATGCGCATTCGCGTAACGCACCAAAGGATTACCATTGCTCTGCAATTGATACTGCTTGGTGAAGCGCTCTTTGCAGTATGGGGCCAACGATGGTTCACCGCATTTCTGACGGCCATGATTATCGCCATCACCTTCTTCCCGTTGCTGTTTGAGCGCCGCTTCAGAATCCACATTCCGCCGGAGTTGCAACTGGCCGCCATAGGGTTTGTGTTTGCTTCCCTGTTTCTCGGAGAGATCCGTGATTACTACACGCGGTTCTGGTGGTGGGATATGGCGCTCCATACCATGTCGGGGTTCCTGCTGGGTATTCTCGGCTTTCTCCTGGTGCACATAATGAACGAGACTGAAAAGATTCACGTGCACATGAAACCCGGCTTTGTTGCATTTTTCGCATTCATGTTTGCACTTGGCGTGGGCGCACTATGGGAAATTTTCGAGTTCACCATGGATTCCCTGTTTGGCATGAACATGCAAAAGCCCATGCTTGGTGATCCTTCCGGGCTGACGGATACCATGTGGGACCTGATCGTCGATGCGACCGGGGCACTGGTCATTTCCGTATTAGGCTGGCGCTATCTTAAGAACCCTGACAAACGCTCCTTTCTGGAGCGCTGGATTGATTCTTTTATTGAACGAAATCCGAGGTTTTTCAAACGCTAATGATTCGAAGGAAGCTACATGCAGGTCTGATGGCCCCGTCAGAGAAGGCATGGCTTCATGCCCTGCCAAATGGGATAATGCCTGCAATTTCAAATCCGCCGAACGAAGTCATTCATGTTTCTATCGTATAAGAGCATCCCAGATTCACACGGATTCACCCTGATAGAGCTGGTTCTCGTCATTCTGATACTTGCGGTATTGGCTGCGTTTGCGCTCCCCCGCTTCTCGGACCTCTCCACCGATGCCCGCCTGGCCGCATTGGACTCATTGGCAGGCACGATGCAAAGCACCATCGGAATTGTAAGAAGCAAGGCCTATGCTCAGGGTCTGTCACCTGCAGCAACCAATCCTGGCGGAAATCAGCAGACTGGCTACGTAATAGAAACTGAAGCGGGCCGTTCAGAGGTGGGNNCCTTTGCACTGCCACGATTTTCGGACCTCTCAACCGATGCCCGCCTGGCGGCATTGGATTCACTGGAAGGCACGATGAAAAGCACAATAGGAATAGTGAGAAGCAAAGCCTATGCACAGGGGCTGTCCCCAGCAGCCAGCAATCCCGGCGGAATACAGACCAACTATGTAATAGAAACTGAAGCGGGCCGCTCGGAAGTCGACTGGCGCAACCTGTGCCCAGAAAGCCGCGCCGAGGCGGATGATACGCTAACAATGCTTGATTACATCTCGGTGGACGCCAACGATTCCTCGCTCGAAACTTTCGTCAACAACCAGTACACCCGCGCAGGATTCTCCGTGCCTTCAGGATCGGCCCCAGGTCTTCCGGGTTGCTATGTCGAGTACGATTCCTTCGGCGACCCGGAATGCACGGTGACCCAGATAACTTCGGAATGCTGACACCTATCCTGGCGGAAGGTCGTTGTGATATGGCCTACTTTACCAAAACGGACCGGGGCACCAGACACTCCATGGCCGTGAGCGAAACGTCCCGGAATACCGCCTCTGAGGCAACAACGCTCGGGAATCGATCGTAAAGCATCCGCCGACACGTGGAGGTTCGTGCCTCGGCTTTTTTGACGCAATCAGCATGGGCTCTGGTTTCACTGCCCTCGCCAGTGGCGTCTGAGCAGAAGTCCGGAATCTGGGTAAAAATCCAGTCAACTGCAGCACTCAATTCAACCGGATTGGCCCGCAAATTGGTCAGGCGGCTTGCATCGATGGGATCGGGTTGGTCGCGGGTCTGCTCCCAGAGAACAAACAGCAGGGCAGCAGATACCAGTACAACAGTAACCTTGGGAAACTTCATGGGCGCCTTTTCAATCCGGTGAATCAGATCGCCGATCATAAACGCTCAGGCATCTGCTGTCCCGGTTTCCTATACTAATCAGGATTTCACACAAAAGGGCTTTCGACGCAAAGCGCCCTGCCAATCAGGCAACCCTGTCACTTAAGCCAAAAGGAGTTTTGCAAATGACCACACTGATTGTCGGTCTGGTACTGTTTCTCGGCGTGCACTCGCTTTCCATAATTAACGAGCCGCTGCGTAACCGGCTGAACGCGTCCATGGGCGAGGGAGCCTTCAAAGGACTCTATTCCGTGGTGTCCCTTGTAGGCCTGGTTCTGATCGTCTGGGGATACGGCGCCGCCCGGATGGATCCCACCGTGATCTACGTGCCTCCCGGCTGGCTCAAGCATGTGTCCTTCCTGCTTCTGGTACCTGTATTCCCGTTGCTCTTCGCCACTTACTTCCCGGGGAAAATCAAGGAAAAACTGGGGCACCCCATGCTGGCTGCCGTCAAACTCTGGGCTCTTGCGCACCTTCTCGCAAACGGGATGCTCCACGATATTCTGCTGTTCGGCGCCTTCCTGGCCTGGGCCGTGGCCGACCGGATCTCCATGAAGCGCAGAACCCAACGGGCCATTCCAACGCTGCCAGCCACCAAAGCCAATGACATCATCGCCGTCATTGGTGGCCTTGCGGTGTACGTGATCATGGTGGTCTGGGCCCACCAGTGGCTATTTGGCGTAGCGCCGGTCTGAACGACCGGCGCTCAAACGGATTAAAGGCCCTGGGCTCCGCGGCGCAACCAGTCATGCACGAACGCAAGCTTGCGTTGCGCCGTTTCCGAGAGCACAAACGGATAAAGGTCAGACAGCCCCATGGAACGGTTCACGTGGTTAACCCGAATGGCCAGCGACGCTGCGACATTTATCAGCATTGCCGTGTCTGGCTCTGAGTAAGGGTCCCAACCCTGCCTCGGCACCTCGGGCGATGTCAGTCCGGCTGATACAAGACTGTCAGTGATGTCTGTCAGGTGCAGCAGGTGTGCAGCCGTCTCGGCCCAGTCTTCGTGAGGGTGTGCCGAGGCGTAGCTGGTCAGGTAGAAAAGCCTCCAGTCTTCCGGCGGACCGTTATGGTAATGATGCTCAAGCGCTGTCGGATAATCAGCGCGTTCATCACCAAACATCTCCCGGAACGCATCCAGAAAGTCCTCACGCAAACTCAGGCGCCACCAGAGCATATGAGCGATTTCATGGCGCATGTGGCCGACCATGGTTCGATAGGGTTCGTCCAGGGCCTGCCTCCGGGTGGCACGAACCACTGGATCCGCTTCTGCAACACTGATCGTTACCACACCATTGGCGTGCCCCATGGCAACCGGGGTCAGGCCTTCCGCCAACATGTGGAAAACCGGACGGGTGCCGGGATCTTCCGGCCGGAACCAGTGCCAACGGCCGAGATTATCCAGCACCCAGCGCTTTGCAGCCTCAGTTTCGGCCCAGTTCGGCATGGCATTGAAAATGTTGGGATCGGGTGCCAGCGCCGTCATCGCACAAGACCGACAGAAGGCCCCCTGTTCCGGCGCAATCCAGTTGCAGCCGATAATATCTCGGTTCACACAAAACGGAGGCATGGGGACGAACGCCCTGGCCTGTGGGTCGTAAGCGACCGGTGTACCCTGAGCGGTGGTCAGATTATCAAACCACAGATTTCCGGAACCAACCGGGTTAGAAAAAACCTTCATAGAGCTGGTGCTCCTTTTGAACGGCAGTGTGCCTGAAAATGAATTGCCGCTCTCCCGAACCTATACCCTATAGCAAAGGAAAACCAGCCAAGTCGTCAATCGCTACCTGCTAAAACATAACCAATATCTATAACCCGCCCTCAAACAAATTCATTTGCCTCATCCGGGTGGCGTTTCCAGGATGGTGACTCTGTCACCCATAATAAGAATCACACCCCGGGGAACCAGGTACCATGACTTTCCGCTCCGTAGTGATTGCCAATCGCGGCGAAATCGCGATCCGTATTGCCAGAGCCTGCAGCGAACTGGGTATGCGGGCGGTCACCGTATTCTCTGAAGACGATGCCGCCAGTTTGCATACCCGTATGGCCGATGAGGCAGTGGCTCTCAAGGGCCGTGCTGCGAAGCGGTCCATCCAGGCTACGGCTTTCTGGCGGAAAACGCCGGTTTTGCCCGCGAATGCGAGCGGGCCGGTCTGGTCTTTATTGG
>NZ_DDOI01000093.1:15319-16930 GCF_002341575.1 Marinobacter sp. UBA2498
GCCGGTCTGGTCTTTATTGGCCCGTCGCCAGAGGTGCTGGAAGGGTTTGGCGACAAATCGGCAGCCCGGGCTCTGGCACAGAGCTGCGACGTTGCTCTGATCAAGGGCATCAACAAAACGGTGAGCCTTGGCGAAGCCCGGGCTTTCCTGAGAGAGCATGGCCCTCTGATGCTCAAGGCCATTGCCGCGACCGGCACACTGAGTACGTACGAGCCACCGTCGGGCCCCGGTTTACGAGTCGATGGCTATGGTTACGCCGGCTATACCGTCAGTCCGTCGTTTGACTCCCTGCTCGCCAAGCTGGTTGCCCACGGCAGCGATTATCCAACAACACTCCGACGGCTGTATCGGGCCCTGTGCGAGTTCCGGCTGACCGGTGGTACTTGAAGCCATGAAAATGGAATTCGTGGTCAAGGCAACGCAATCCGGCATCATCCACACAGTTGCCGCGGAACCGGGGGCTCACCAATCACCGCAAGGCAGACCGCATCCTGGCTCTGGCCGGGCAATGGCGAATTCCGCTGGTTCTGTTTGCGGAAGGCGGCGGTGGCCGCCCATCCGACACCGACACCAACGGCGTGTCCTTTCTCGACTGTCATACCTTTGTCAGCATGGCCAGGCTTTCAGGCGTGGTGCCCACGCTCGGCATTGTCTCCGGCCGATGCTAACGCGGGGGACAGTTTGTCGACACCTGGTGACGCTAGAACTGGCTACGCCCCCGCAACAGAATCTGAACATCATCGATACTGTCGTCGCCATCCAGGGGGAAGGCAAAGTCCAGGTGCAGCATGCGTTGCACCTCGATACGGCTGGACGCCAGCCTCATGCCGAAGCCAACATCTTTCAGCACGCCTTCGTCCGGTCCATTGTTCCGGTCATCGGTAAACCAGGCCCGGCCTACATCGGTGAAGAGTACGCCGCCCACCCGAAACAGCTTGAACGGATGCCAGTCCGGAAAATAACGCCGCTCCAGGGTCCATAGCGCGCGGCGGTTGCCCTGCTGGTACTCACTGGGGTACCCGCGCAAACCGTTCTCACCGCCAATAAGCAGTTGCTGGTCCGCTGTCAGATTGTGCGCTGCCGTGAAGGCGAGGTTGGTGTACCAGCTGTTCCAACGCTCGGAGCCGCCGTGAAAATACTGAACGCTCACTGTCCCCAACAGATTTTCCACCCGGTCTTCGTCGAGCCGGTAAGTGCCACTCTGGCTGAGGGTGTAGCTGGCGTAGTTGGTTTCCGATGCATGCAGTACATCCTTGAAATCCATATTCAGAACCACACGGTCCTCGGTGGCACCCAGCCCGCTGCCCGAGTAGCCCAGCTCGGTTCGCCACACGAAGCCATCACGCACATCCTCCACTCGCTGGAGCCGCGTCAGATTGGTCATTTCCCGGAAGCGGTTCTGGCGGTAATCGAAGCCAACCCAGGGGTAACTCAGAGTCCGGTCGTCGGGCAGGATGTCCAGATTGGGTTCGTTGGGGAGCCTCTCGAATGCCAGGGCATCGTATCGATAGCCCGCCAGTAATCGGAGCTGGCGGTCATTCCGCTCGGCCAGGCGCCAGCCCCCATCAATACTGAAAAATTCCTGGCTGCGTCGATAATCCGCAATAGCCT
>NZ_DDOI01000093.1:17068-17443 GCF_002341575.1 Marinobacter sp. UBA2498
GATGCCGCTCAGGCCAAACCGCCAGTTTGTGGTCTCGCTGAAGAAAGGCCTCTCGAGGTAGGCGCTGCGGCCCCGTCCATCGCTTCTCTCATCGAACGAGAATCCCGCCTGCCAGTGCGAGCCCAAGACGTTGGGGTCATCAAAATACAGACTGGTTTCGGTACGGTCCGGGTCTTTCGCATAGCCGATGCCAAGGCTTTTGCCTGACCCGGCAAAGTTGGGATCAGACAGCCCGAAGTTGGTGGTGTTCTCACCGCCAGATCGCGACACGCCAACGCTGGGAAAAAGTGTCCAGGTATCCCGCGTCAGAACACTTACCTCGATTTCGTCCCCACAAACCCGGGTGACGCCCACCCATGCAGCGGTCAAATATTC
>NZ_DDOI01000093.1:17546-18732 GCF_002341575.1 Marinobacter sp. UBA2498
GGTCAAATATTCCCGCTGGCGCAGCACCCGCTCGGACTCGGAAATAAGCTCGGGCTCGTAGACATCCCCTTCCTCAAACACCAGCTGGGCGCGCAAGGCGGATTCCCAGGTCGGCGTATTGAGTGCATTGAGGGTTCGATAGAGCGCATTGTCCTGCTCCGGATCGGTGGTATCAAAGATGGGGCGGCGAAGGATCCGGATGTTGCTGATCCGGGCACCCTCCGGAATCACCAGATCACTCTGGCGGGCAAGCTGATCCCTCGGTTTGTCCAGATCAATCGCCTCTGGCTGAATATCGCTGGTGATGCAGCCCTCCCTGGCTGGTTCCGCACCCAGGCACGAGCCGGCCAGAGCCAGCCCGGAGACAACAAACGTTTTCCTGAACACAATACTGACCTCTACAGACACCAAGACAATAATCCGGGCAGGCTGACCTCACTGTCAACGGTCGGGCGGCCTCCAGATCGGGACATCCTCCTGCTTTGGCTCATCCCAATCACTCTGCATGGCACTGCTGAGTGCTTCTTCCAGCTTCATGAATAACTCACCGTAGCGGGGGCTGAACCGGATGCCCTCCTCGATTTCCTTCCAGGCGTCGAACAGCTCATCCTCGTGGGCTTTTTCATTGTCGAGGAAGACCCAGGTCATCTGACGGGCACGCATCGGGTGCACACCCATGGCGGTCAGGGCATGACCCCCAAGCTCGAGTGCCGAATGATAGGTTTCACTCACCACATCATCGGCCCCGGCCTCGCGCAGTCGGTATCCGTGGCCTCTGTCGAAAGCGCGGGCCAGCACCCAGACACCGGGGAAGAACTGCTTCACATGCTCCACCATCTGCACCGAACGATCACGGTCGTCGATCGCCACGACCAGCAGCCGGGCCTGTTCGATGCCTGCGGTTTCCAGCAAATCCGGGCGACTCGCATCCCCGAAAAAACTTTTGATATTGATCTGCCGGAGGTTCTCGATCTGTTCGATCTCATGGTCCAATGCAACGATGGGAACATTATTGGCCCGCAATAGCCGGCAGACAATCTGGCCGAAACGACCAACACCAGCGACGATAACCGGCGCCTGTTCATCGATGGTATCCGCCTCGCGCTCGTCGTTTTGTGAACGACGATAACGAGGTAAGACAATCCGGTCGTACACGATAAACAGCAACGGCGTCAGGAACATCGAC
>NZ_DDOI01000093.1:18797-20273 GCF_002341575.1 Marinobacter sp. UBA2498
ACGGCGTCAGGAACATCGACAGCGCCACCACCAGTGAGAGGACCTGTGACGTTTCCATGGGAATCACGTTGTTCTGGACACTGTAGGTCAGAAGCACAAAGCCAAACTCACCGGCCTGTGCCAGGGACAGCGTAAACAGCCAGCCATTACTGCCATGAACCCGGAACAGCAACGCCAGGCCGAGCAGAATCGCGGCCTTGACGGCGATCACCGCAACCGCAAGTGACACCACCGTACTCCATTGCTCGGACAACACATCTAAGTTGATGCCCGCGCCAACGGTGATGAAGAACAGGCCCAGCAACAGTCCCTTGAACGGTTCGATGTTCGCTTCCAGCTCATGCCGGAATTCACTGTTAGCCAGAACGACACCAGCCAGGAAGGCCCCAAGCGCCGGGGACAGATTTACCAGACTCATCAGGGCCGCAATCCCGATGACCAGCATCAGCGCCGTGGCGGTGAATACTTCACGCAAGCCCGACTGCACCACATAACGAAACAGGGGCCGGCTCAGGTAGTGGCCGCCCACAATTACCGCTCCGATGGCCGCCACCAAAACCAGCCCATGAGCCCAACCCGGCAGACTGTTCACCAGATTGAGATGACCGCTGTGGTCAGCGGAGGTGCCCGAAGCGTCCATCAGTTCCGGCAGAGCCAGCAAGGGAATCAGTGCAAGCATCGGAATTACAGCGATGTCCTGAAACAGCAGGACCGAGAAGGCACTGCGCCCACCCTCGGTTTTGCCCAACCCTTTTTCGTTGAGAGTCTGCAAGACAATAGCGGTGGATGACAGGGCAAAGATCAGACCGACCGCAAGGGCCGTCTGCCACTGAAGCCCGAGCCACGCGGCCACGGCCATACCGGCGGCTGCTGTGAGTAACACCTGAAGTCCTCCCAGCCCGACCAGGCGGATCCTCATGGCCCAGAGCGCCTTGGGATCAAGCTCCATACCAACCAGAAACAGCATCATCACCACGCCAAACTCGGCAAAGTGCTGGATAGTATTGGCTTCCTGGCCAACCAGCCCGGTCACCGGGCCAATCACCACACCCGCCACCAGGTAGCCGAGTACAGAGCCCAGGCCAAAACGTTTTGCCAGGGGCACAGCAATCACCGCGGCAGCCAGATAAATAAAGGCCTGAACAAAATAAACTGTCATCAATTGTGTCCTTGATCCGGAATCCGTCAGTCTGGCTGCATATCCTACAGGCAAGCGCTCCAGGCCGCTGTGTTCAGCGTAGACTCTGGAAGGCGTCTTTCACATGGGACGCGAGGGCATCATTCAGTGGATTTGAACCCCGGCGTACCAGCGCCAGCTGATAAAAGCCGATCGCCGGCAGACTGTCACCGGCCACCTCTTTCAGGGGCGGGTGTATCAGGCTTTGCGGAAACGGGGCCACGGCGAGATCCGCCAACATTGCAGCCTCCTGCCCTGAACAGTGCTCGCAGGTGTAGGCAATTCTGTAGGGTATACCG
>NZ_DDOI01000093.1:20293-22642 GCF_002341575.1 Marinobacter sp. UBA2498
CTGTCCAGCGCCCGAAGCGTCATCCGGCGCCAGGCACACCCCTCGTGAGCCATGGCAATTGGCAGGGGCGAACGCTGGAAGGCTGATGACCCTTCCCGCCCGGCCCACACCAGCGGCTCTTCATGAACCAGCTCACCGCGGGTAATGCCACCCTCGTCTGCCACGGTCACCAGGGTCATGTCCAGCTCACCCGCGTCCAGGCGAGCCAGGTTTTGCTTGCTCGAGCCAACCACCACATCAACCAGCACCGCAGGATAGGATCTTGCGAATTCCGCCAGCACCTCAGGCAGAATCCGTGTTCCCACGTCGTCCGAGGTTCCAATACCGACTTTTCCCTCAAGGGTGGGCGATAGGAAGTGCTGGACAGCTTCCTCGTTCAAGCGCAGCAACCGCCGGCTGTAATCGAGCAGAACCTCACCCTCGGCAGTCAGGGTGACGTGTCGCGGCTCTCGAATGAACAGCGTTTTGCCCAGGTTCTTCTCCAGCTGCTTGATCTGCATACTCAGAGCCGACGGCGTTCGGTGCACCACCTTTGCCGCACTGGTGAAGGTGCCACTCTCAGCGATGGCTACAAAACTCCTCAGGACATCGTTATCAAGCAACGGAATCTTCACGAATACACCTCTCGGTTCGGTTTTCTGGCCCGGGTCTGACTTAAGCATAATTGAACGAGATCTTAAATTCTTTTCGTTTGATTGAAGGCTTAGAGGAGACCAGAATAATCACCGAAGGCACCCGTATGCGAGTTATACAACCTCCAAGCGAGCTGGTGCAGCCATTTACCAACTGTCGGGGCCATAGATATGCAGAAGAGCACAGAGCACGAAGCCAGCGCCGCAATGCAGCCAATCACGTCATGGTTTGAAGGGTATGCCAGGCGTCAGAAATTCCGCCGTATGGCGCAGTCACTGCTGCAGGAAAAAGATGACACGCTGTCGGATCTCGGCTACGACCGCCACGATCTGGAAGGCGCCCTGCACCTTCCCATCAGGAGTGACGCGGTGCAATACATTGAGGCGCGTCGCTCCAAGCGCGCCATGGAAGCACGAAGGACAAAAAGTCCCCGACTTGCCGGCTAAGTGCCGGCAAGGGCAGAGAATGGCACCAAATCGTAATCGCCTGCCAGCACATCGGCCAGATGGCGGATGTGCTCAGGTGTAATTTCACAGCAGCCGCCAACAACGCTCGCACCATCTCCCAGCCACTGCTTTACCTGTAATCCATAGGCCGCCGGGGAAATGTCCGGCCTCGCTTCCAGTTCATCCACCAGAGATCCACCGGCCATTGGCTCAACGGTTTTGAACGCGTTGGCGTAACCGCCTGTACAGGGAAACAGCCCGGCCAGCTCAGGCATTGCCTGCGAAATCACCTCAGGATCGCAGCAATTGAGCATAACGGCCGTTGGCCCGAACGGCTTAACGGCTTCGACCGCCTCGGCAAGTGTTTCTCCAGACCGGAGCTTGCCATCGGTTTCCAGCCGGAACGCCACCCCGAAGGGCTTGCCGGATTCACCGGCAGCGACACAGGCGGCCTTCGCCTCAAGGCCGTTGGTCATGGTTTCGATCAGAAAGACATCTGCGCCGCCCTGCAGTTTAACGAGAATATCGAACTCCGACTTCAGATCATCGAACGTCCGGGCGGGCTGGCCCCGATAGCTGCCAACCAGGGGTGGCAGGCAGCCGGCGATATCAACCGTGGCCCCCGTTTTTGCGATGGCTCGTTCCAATACCTCGAACGCCCGCTGGTGTATCGCCCCGATCTCATCGCCCAGACCTTCTCTGGCGAGTCGTGTGGGCGTTGCCGCATAGGTGTTCAGTGTCAGGGTACGGGCGCCCGCCCTGATAAAGTCAGCATGGACATCGGTAACAACTTCCGGCTGTTCACGCATTACCGCCACGGACCAGAGCGGCGAACTGACCTCCCTCGCCCTGCGATAGATTTCCTGGCCGAGGCCGCCATCAAGAAGTGCAACAGATTTCATAGTGTACTCGTCAGGGTGTAACGATATTGAACCGGCCTTGAGGCTTGTCCAGCATGCTGAAAAAGCCTATCAGGTCGAGCCTGCTTCCCTCAAAGCTGATCTCATCGCTGAACAGAAGTTTCTTCAGGCCTGCCCGGCCAATCAACAGATCAACAAACAGTGGCCGGGTCAGTCTCAGGGTAGCATCAGCCGGAGTATCTTCGCCCACCTGGCGATTGTGCAGCACCGAATTTTGCAGTGTCAGCAGATAGTTTTCCTGCAGATCCGTGAACGAAATCTTGATGGTGGTGTTTTCACCCTCTGCGTCCTCCGCGTTCAGACGCACCGCCATGCTGTCGAAGAACAGTGACACCGGCGTGTTGAGCAGC
>NZ_DDOI01000093.1:22772-25826 GCF_002341575.1 Marinobacter sp. UBA2498
GTCAGGTAGAAGTCCCGCCAGGGGGCAGATTCCGCCTGATAACCGAGCTGGTCATAGACACTGGCCAGCAGTTGTTTGGCGTCGTCATTAGCCGGCTCGGCAAAGACTACGTGGTTGAGCAGTTCAGCCAGCCAACGGTAGGTGTCGCGCCCCTCGGTCGCGCTCATATCCGATGCCGCCTCGAATTCCTGGAGCGCCTTTTCCAGCACTTTGTCCGCACCGCCCATCATCTGTACATAACGCCTGGCAGATTCGCTTTCAGGCAATGGATTGAGCTGAGCCGGGTTGGCGGTATACCAGCCGAGGTAATGCTGGTACACCGCTTTGGCGTTGTGGGACACAGTGCCGTAGTAACCCTGGTTGTGAAACGCCTGGTTCAGTTCCGGCGGCAGCCTGAGCTGGTCGGCGATCTCCCTCGGCGTGGCGCCCCGGTTCATCAAACGCACGGTCTGATCGTGGATGAACTTGTAGGTATCCCGCTGCACCGCCAGGAACTCCTGGATCTTCTCCTGGCCCCACAGCGGCCAGTGATGGCTGCCAAAATACACATCAGCGTCTGAGAATCGGGTTTTTGCCTCATCAATAAAGCTGCTCCAGAGCCGGGCATCCCGAACCTTGGCACCCCGCAAGGTATAGATGTTGTGCATATTGCGGCTGACCAGCTCGGCACCGCAAAAGGCCTTCTGCTCAGGAAGATAGAAGGTGAATTCTGCAGGCGCTTCGGAACCGGAGACAATCTGGAACTCCATGGACACACCATCCACGGCCAGTTCCGTGCCGGTCTCGCTGATCAGATCCGTCGCCGGGGCGAAGCCAAAGGTGCCGAACGCCGGTCCTTTACCCAGCCCCGTGCCAACATGGCCGCGCTCATTCCTCTCCAGACGCTTGCCATACATGAACATGGCCCGCCGTGTCATCGCAGGGCCGGCGATGATGTTCTCGCTGGTTGCCTCTTCCTCAAAGCCGGCTGGCGCAATAATGCGCAGGTTGGCTTTTTCCTCGTCTGACAGGTGCTGAAGAATGCCCTGCACGCCGCCAAAGTGGTCAATGTGGCTGTGGGTAAAGAGAATCGCCCGCACCGGCTTTTTGCCGAGGTGCTCCCTGGCAAACAGGAAGGCTTTGCTGGCAGTCTCCCGAGCGGTCAGTGGGTCCACCAGTATCCACCCGGTATCGCCCTCGATGATCGACATATTTGCCAGATCGTAACCCCGGATCTGGTAAAGCCCGTCGGTCACCTTGAACAAGCCGTGAATATTGTTGAGGGCAGCCTGCCGCCAGAGACTGGGGTTTACCGAGGATGGCGCGTTCTCTCCGTCCTTATCGATAAAGTCATAGGCCGGCATGTTCCAGACTTCACCACCCTCAAGATGATCGATAACAATATCCGGATCCTGGGCAATCAGGCCCCGACGGGCATTTTCGAAATCATCACGGTTGTCGAAGGGTCGCTGATCAAGAACCTCCTGATTGGCCTGGCCGGTAGTGGCCGTCGGCGCACTGTGTCCGGCACTGTTGGCTGCAGATGAATCGGGACTGGAATCACACCCCGCCAGGGCCAGAGCAATACCCAACAGAGGAGCAAAAAGAATCTTCATGGCTGGAGACATGCGGTAAACCTATTGAGCTGTTGTAATTGGTTAACCCGATTTTACTCCAGAGTTGGCCTGAATCTGCGCAAGTCAGCCAAAATACTCCTGAATCCACCCAAACAGTTTGGTCGCCGTCATGTCGCCGAGCGCCATCTGCTGAAAGTCATTCCCTACCTCATCCTCAATGGTCACGAACTGGTAAAGAAGAGTGCCGGGCTGTTCATCATGCAGTATGAGCGTAATCCTTCGGCGGGTCCGCAGACAGTCAATAGTCATCACATCCGCCGGTATACCCGCATCACGCATACCCCGGCGAACCTCCACCACCGGGTTAATGTGCTGGTGGGTGGCCTGAATGCGGGCATGGGCATCGCTGGCAAGGTCGGACAAGGTTTTCAAGGAATCTTCAGACATTGGGCTCGAGTCGCTCCGAGTGTTGTCATGTTTGATCAATCAGATTACCAGAGAATGAGCAATCCTTAAGCGAAATCAGACTGCACCGGGAGTAGCCTGCGCCTGAATCGATCAATGCTGAGGGTCAAACAATATGATCAACATGCTGGCCGCTATTCCGGTGCGAGCCTTGTTCGCCCGACTGTTTTCACTGGTGTTTTTTGTGTTGGCGTTCGCTCTCGTAAGCGCGACCGTCATGGACGTGATCAGTGACCTTAAATCTGGTCAACAGCTCATGCAGGCACTGATCAAAGGCGTCAACGGGAGCATCATCGCTCTTGCAGTATACGAGCTGGCCATGGTTATCCGTTCCGAATACAGCGGGCGCTCAGAATCTCACGATGTCATCACCATGATGCGACGAACATTACCGCGTTTTATAGGCACAGTTTGCGTGGCGATGTCTTTGGAGGGCCTGATTATGATCATCAAATACAGTCAACTGGAGTTGGCGGGAAATCTCTATTATCCGGTTGCTATCATCGTGAGCACCGCTCTACTCCTGGCATCGTTGGGAGTATTTCTGAAAATGGCTCCAAAAGACCAGACCGGCCCCTGAGAGCCGTCATCGCCCGGCCGGAGTTTACAGAATGTTCGGACTCCACAAGTACCCAAGGCTCAACCCCCGGCAGGCAGGGTCCCATGCCAGACCGGCAGTGCCAGATCCTCCGGATCATCATTCGGACCGCCGGTGCGGCTTTTGAACGCGCCTTCTTCAATAGGTATCCGGAATAATGCCGTTGCCTTTCTCTCCTTGTCATTCGGCGCCCTGACATGCTCCCACCGCCCTGGCTCTATCTGGTTGATGATCGCACGGAACGCGGCATCAAAGGCGGCATCGTCATCTACCGGCTCAGCCCGTCCATACAACACCAGTGACTCGTAGTTAGCGCTGTGATGGAACGCCGACTTGGTCATCACCCATTCATTCGTCACTGCGAATGAGATACAAAGCAACGCTCCAGACCCGAGACGCCGGGACAAGCGTCCGCCGTTCAATGTGTGTAGATAA
>NZ_DDOI01000093.1:25899-36244 GCF_002341575.1 Marinobacter sp. UBA2498
TAAAGATCATCACCAAGCCGCCAGGCAGTGATCGGGATGATGCGAGGCTCGCCATCTTCCACAAATCCGACATGCGCCGTTTTGAGACGATCAATCAACCTGTAAGCTGTTTCCCTGTCATAGCTTGCTCGCTTTACTGCCCTCTGCACCCTGCTGCGTGGACAGGCAGTCAGAGGGGACGCTGTGGCCCCTGCCAGATCAGTCGTTGTCATCAAAAGCTCCTTTCCGGTCTTGCACTTCACAAAATGTACTTCTATTGAAAGGCACTTCTGATACCATCGAAAGATCCAGATTGTGACTTTTGATAGGACCAGTTGATGTGATCGATGATATTCGCCTGGACAGCGCGCATCCCCTGCAGCATCAGCTGTATCAACGATTGTCCGAACGGATACTCGACCAGCGCTACCCACCCGGGCGCCAGCTGCCGCCCAGCCGCCAGATGGCAAAGGACCTCGGCATCAGCCGCAACACGGTGAACGCGGTTTACGAACAGCTCAAGGCCGAGGGCTTTCTTCAAAGTCGTGTTGGGAAGGGCATTTTCGTCCATGAAGATATCAAATCGGCCGTGAACCCCTCAGGGCCGGGTCTTGGCAAACCTCGTGGCGTCTCCACGGAACTGCCACCGCTGCCTGCCTTTCCACGGGGGAAGTCGAAGCCTGTTGAAGACGCCAGTTCGCCATTCCAGCCGGGCCTGCCGGACCTTGACGCGTTTCCGATCCGTGCCTGGAACCGGATCATGCACCATCAGGAAAGCCGCCGGTCACTGCGGGGATATGACAGCATCCAGGGGTATCAGCCCCTGAGACGCGCCATCGCCGCCTACCTGAGAACCTCCCGCGGTGTTCGCTGCGAAGAAAGTCAAATCATCATCACCAACGGCGCACAACAGGCACTCTCGCTGCTAGCAGATGTGTTTCTTCAGCGGGATGACAGCATCCTGTGTGAAAACCCCGGATACCGTGGCGCCCGGAATGCACTTGACCGTTTTGGCAACCCACTGATTCCAATACCCCTTAGAAACCAGGTTCTGGATGTGGAAGCGTTGCCCGGCATTGAGCCTGCCAGGGCCAGACTCCTTTTCTGCACACCCACCCACCAATACCCCATGGGCGGCATCCTGGACCTGTCCCAGCGAATGGCGCTCGTCCAATGGGCCCAGCGCAATGAGTGCTGGATCATCGAGGACGACTACGACAGCGAGTTCCACTTCTACAACAAGCCCTTCGCCGCTATTCAGGGCCTGTTCGAGAATGCGCCCGTGCTCTATATGGGCAGTTTCAGCAAAACGCTGCTGCCGGCATTACGGGTAGGCTATCTGGTGGTCCCGGAGGCTGTAGTCGAACCCTTGCTCTGGGCGAAGCAGATTAGCGGTGGCGAAACGCCCCTTCTTACCCAGGCAACCATCGCCGAATTCATTGAGAGTGGTCAGTTCACACGCCATCTGCGGCGCATGCGCCAGCTATATCGGGACAAGTGGCAACTCTTCCAGAGCGAGGTTACGGAAAAGCTCGGCGGTCTTGCTCAACCGGTGGCGGAAAGCGCCGGGATGCATCTGGTACTTGAAGGAGATTTTGACGACTTGGCGCTCAGCCAATGGCTGAAAACCAGGGGATTTGGCAGTACACCGCTGAGCGCGCACTTTCTGGGAGATGCGGCCAGAACCGGCCTGGTTATGGGGTTTGCCAGCGCCAACGAGCTCGAAATTGCCAGGTGTGTCACCGAGCTTCGGGACAAACTGACGAACCAGACTCTCTCAAATTACCTTTAAGCGTTCCTGATCCCGTGGCAAGCTGCAAATCAGAGGCATTCAAAAGGAGAATTCAATGGGAAGTTCAAAGCTGGTCGGTATTGTTTTACTCGTGGTTGGCATAGGGCTGCTCTATTTCGGCTACCAATCAACCCAGTCTCTGGGGAACCAGCTGACCGAAACGGTCACAGGCCGATTTACCGACGACACCATGTGGTATCTGATTGGCGGGGCAGCCTCAGCCGCAGCGGGCGCTTTCCTTCTATTTTTCAAGAAATAAGCCAGTCCGTTTTTTCACCGCCTGGGCCTGACTAGAAACCAACTGGCCAGGACCAGCGCGCCGAACACCGTGTAAGCCAGAATAAACACCCAGTCCGGAGCGCTGTAGTAGAGGATGGACTGCAGCCAGTACTCGATGAACGATCCCTCATAGCCTGCCTCCCCGGCCTTAGCCCTAAGCGCCATTTCCCAGCTCGTAAGCGGGCATAACACACCCAGCCATGATTGCAGAACCACAATAGCAATAACCGCCAGGTGGCTCAGACGGAACCAGAAATTGCGCACCCACCGCCAATTCAGGAAATAGCCAGCGAATGTGGCCACCAGTCCCAGGATGACGAAGGCCACCAGTATCGTGTGCAGGATCAGGAGCGCATCAGCAAAGATCAGTAACCATTGGCTGTCCATCGCTACTCTCCATCGCTACTCTCCATAGCTACTCTCCATAGCTATTCTCCATCGCTACTCTCCAAAGACTGCTGAGTTGCCAGTTTTGGTCTATTGTACAGGCACGTCAATCTCTGCCAGTGAGGGAGCGTTCTATGAGCCACACCCCGCCTCCAGCCAGACTCGGGTTCCTCTACCCGGGCCATGCGGCCGAAGATGATTATCCCCTGATGGGTTCCATGATAGAGCCCCCGGCGCAAATAACCCTCATCCACACTGAATTCCTGGAGGACGCCCACACCGTTGAAGCCCTCAGTGAGATGGGCAGCGTCAGCCGGCTTTCCAAGGGTGCAGAAGCGCTGGCTGGCTCAGGGATTGAGTCGGTGATGTGGACCTCCACCAGCGCCAGTTTTGTGCTCGGCCTAGATGGCATTCGCCAGCAGATCGATACGCTCGAGAAACTGCTCGGTGTACCGGCTTCGACGACAGCAATGGCATTCGCCAGAGCGGTAAAAGCCATTGACGCCAAACGGGTGGCCATCGCTGCCACCTACCCGGAGGAGGTCGCGCAGCGATTCCGGGCATTCCTGAATCATTTCGATATCGAGGTCGTGCACCTGGCCAGCCGAGGCATCATCACAGCCGCGGAAGTCGGTCTGCTTGAGAAAGACGCGGTTATCGAATTCGCTCTGGCCAACGTCAGGGAAGAGGCCGACGCCCTGCTGATGCCAGACACAGCTCTCCACTCTTCAGCTTGGCTCACCGATCTGGAGCAGGCAATCGGGCAGCCGATACTGACCGCTAATCAGGTCAGTTTCTGGGAGGCTTTGCGACTGTGCGGCAAGCTCAGTCCCCAGTCGGGGCTGGGCAGTCTGTTCGAACACATGCCCGAGGATTAGGCCACTACGTATCTGGCGCGGCCCTGTTTTTTCGCGCAATACAGGGCTTCGTCGGCCCTTCGGATCATGTCGTCGATTGAATCAAACTCGTTGGCCAGGCCCTGACAAATCCCGATGGAGCAGCTGAGCACCTTGCTATCGGGGCTGTGCTCGCTTGGCACCGCACTCTCCTGCCATTGTTTCAGAACCTCCGCAGCCAGCAGCTCAAACCGGTCGGCATGCTCGCCCTCAGGACAGACCTATTTTCATCCCACAGACCTATTTTCACCCCAAATAGATCTGTCCCGGTTTCAACTAGACCTATTTTGGTTTCAAATAGATCTGTCCCGGTTTCAGTCTGCGGTTTCAACTGTCCGGTTTCAACTGCATGCCTGGCAACTGTTTTCAGGTCTATTTCAGCTTCGTGTGTTCGACTGCTAGAACCCCAACTTGCTCCAAATTGGTACATTTATGATATATCGTACCTGTATTAGCTTAGGGAGAATATTTTAGATTCTGGAGCATTTTTATGGGTTGGCTGACAAAAAAACAAGTTCCTATCCCTCAAGGAGATTTGTCATGAGCGTGAATTATAAAAGCATACTTCGCCGAATTCCCCCCATCTTCTTTGCGGCCATCTATATGGTCCTGATGTCTTTACCTGCAGGTGCAGCCGGGTACGACAATGCTCTGAAGGGCGTTAAAAACTATGACGCTGTCTACGAGGTGAGCCAAGGAGATCCCAAGGTCGTTAACCCCGTTTTCTTGGTAATAAAGAACTCCTACAAAGCACCTGAAGTGAAGGCACTTGCGAAAGATCCCAACATCGCCATCGTTTTTCACGGGCCGGTGGTGAAACTGCTTTCGACTGACAGCGCATCATTTAATGAGGCAGAGCTGGCCGAGGTACAGAAATTCCAGACGACTCTTAAACAAATGAAGAAGGACGGGGTGACACTGGAAGTTTGCCGTTACGCGTTGAAAGGGATGGGTGTAGATGAGGCGACGATCATTCCGGAGGTCGACCCGGTAGATAATGGTTTCGTCTCGGTCATCGGCTATCAGATGCAGGGGTACGCGGTTGTCCGAATCCCCTAAGCAAAAAATCGGTTGTTGCTCTGCGAGCTGAAGTTCACCTTGAGGTCCGCTGGTCAAGATTGATCACATAAAAGGTGGAACACGAATGCGATTGCTCGCAAACTGGAGGTTCCGGGGCCAGTGCACCACGTTCTGGTGAGGTCGGACGGTCGCTAAGCCGTTTCCACTCATCCCATGAGCGGCGGAATCAGTATTATTGATCTGGACTTCGGTCCCACCCGCAAATAAGCAGGTGGCGTGGTCAAGTCCACGCGCCACACCTGCGGCAGTCAGGAAGCAGCTTCTCGATACTTATCATGGCGAAGGCATCTCTTTGCAGCAGTTGTTACTGGATCTCCATTCTGGGCGCATTATGCGCATTGGACCTTGGATATCTGACTTATCAGCACTTGCTATTTTACTGTTAGTCATCTCCGGGTTGATTAATTGGTGCCGTCGCCCGCGCTGAAGCAGCCCTGCATTACCACGAAGAATCTCTCCACAATACCGGTCGTTCCAACAAAAACTGACACATTGGGCCAGCCGGTGGCCCGGATTCTTCGGGGCTGCCTCTGCCGTTTTTGGACAACTCGGTGTCGTATTGGATTCACCTGCACTGAGCAATTAGAGCCACATTGAATCAGGGCCCTGGCCGATATGCGGCAGCGCGAGGGCGTTCATTGCAGGCAAAGGGGAACCAAAATGGCACAACTACCGAAACGTGCAAGAGTCGTAATCATTGGCCAGGGCGGTATCGTTGGCTCCTCGGTAGCACACCACCTGATCGAACAGGGCTGGGATGACATCGTAGGGCTGGAAAAATCCGCCATTCCCTCCGACATCGGCTCCACCTCCCACGCCTCGGATTTCTGCTTCACCACTTCCCACGACAAGCTGAACATTTACACCACCAAGTACAGCCAGGCGTTTTACGAAAAACGCGGCAATTACGTGAAATGCGGCGGCATGGAAGTGGCCCGGTCTGACGACGACGAGCGGATGGACGAGCTTCGTCGCAAGGTGGGTTCCGGAAAAGCGTTCGGCACCAATGTCAGCATGATCTCGCCCAAACAGGCAAAGGAGCTGTTTCCATTGCTGGACGAAAGTCAGATCCAGGGCGCGATGTGGGATCCGGATGCCGGGCTGGTAGTGCCCCGCTCCCAGAGTGTTGCCGGCGACCTGGTGGAAGAAGCCGTGGCCACCGGCAAACTGCAGGCCTTTGCCTACACGCCGGCCATCCGCATTGATGTCCAGGACGGCCAGGTACGTGGCGTGGAAACCCACAAGGGCTACATTGAGACCGAATACGTCGTTCTCTCCATGGGCATATGGGGGCCCCTGATGGCCAACACCGCGAACGCGCCCCTGCCACTGATGCCACTGGAGCATCCGTTGCTGTTTTTCGGGCCCTACGAAGAGCTCAATGGCACCGGCAAGCAGATTGTCTATCCCCTGTTCCGCGACCAGGGTAATTCCGCCTATGTGCGGGACACCGGCGACCCGACCACCACCGAAGGCGGCCGTATCGAGTGGGGCTATTACGAAGCGGAAAACCCGCGGCTGGTCTACCCCGGCGCCATTGCGGAGCCCGGTGATGCGCGGATGTCCCCCTCAATGCGGGATCTTTCACTGGACCAGGTCATGGACGCCTACGAAAAAGCCATTGAGATGACGCCGATCCTCGGCGAACTGGGCTGGGAAGAGAAACACTCTTTCAACGGCCTGCTGTCGGTCACACCGGATGGCGGTTCACTCATGGGCGAATCCCCGGAAGTCCGTAACCTGTGGTTCTGCGAGGCGGTCTGGGTCAAGGACGGCCCGGGAGCGGGCAAGGTCCTGGCCGACTGGATGACCCACGGCTCCCCGCAGATGGATCCCCACAGTATCGATATTGCGCGTCATTACCCGCTGCAGAAAACCCCGGACTACGTGTACAACCGCTGCTACGAGACGGCCAAAAAGATCTACACCCCGGCGGTTCACCCCCGTGAGCCGTACCTTACCGGTCGCAAGATGCGAACCAGCCCTTTCTACCTGAGGGAAGTGGGTCTGGGTGCTTACTTCATGGAGGCCGCAGGCTGGGAGCGTGCTCACGGTTATGCAGCCAACGAGTCCACCCTGCTGGCGAAATACCGCGACCGGATCCCGGTGCGGGAACACGAATGGGACGCCCGGCACTTCTGGGAGGTATCCAACGCCGAACAGCTTGAGATGAGCGAATCCGTGGGCATGATCAATCTCTCGCACTTCGCCATCTTCGACATTTCCGGTGATAACGCCGAAGCGCTGCTGGAATATCTGTCGGTTGCCAAAGTCGGCGGTACCACGCCCAACGGCAAAGGTGTCTACACCCATTTCCTCGACGAGCGCGGGGGCGTGCGTTCCGACCTGACCATCATTCGGCGGGGCGCGCAAGACTATCGGGTCGTCTGCGGCGGCGACACCGGCCATCGGGACTATTGCTGGATCACCCGTATGGCCCGGGAGAAGGGGCTGGACAACATCCAGGTGCATGACCGCACGGACGAACTGGCGACCCTTGGCCTCTGGGGACCAAAGGCCCGGGAGACATTGGCCCAGTTCGTTACCGACCCGGACCAGTTGTCCGCGGACAATTTCCCGTTTGCCACCGTCCGGGAACTGAACATTCGAGGGGTCCCGGTCTGGGCCTTCCGAATATCCTACGTGGGCGAGCAGGGCTGGGAGCTCTATTTCCCCTTCAGCTATGGCCTGAGAATCTGGGACCTGCTCTACGATGCGGGCGTTACGCCGGTGGGCATTGAAACCTACGCCAATACCCGTCGCCTGGAGAAGAGCCTGCGACTGCAGAACGTGGACCTGGAAACGGAATACAATCTCTACGAAGCCGGTTTGCAACGACCCAAGGTCAAAGAAGCCGATTTTCACGGCAAGGCCGCGTATCTGGAGCAACGGGAGTGGCCACGGCAATCGGCCTACCTGTGCACGATGACCATGACCGAGCACCGGGATGCCAACGGCATTCTGCGCTACCCGGTTGGCCAATGGCCGATTCTGGACCCACAAACCGGTGAAGTGCTGGTGGATAGCCACGGCCGCCGCTCTTACAACACCAGTGTGGCGTGGGGGCCTTCGGTGAGGAAGATCATTCTGCTGGGTTACATCCCCGTCGAGTACGCCCAGGAAGGGCGTGAGCTCACCCTGGAATACTTCCAGGAGCACTACCCTATCCGAATCGAAGCGGTGGGTTACCGGGCACTGTTTGATCCGGACAACGAGCGAGTCAAATCCTGACCGGGTTCAGAGAAGAGGCGCGGTGGTCAACACTCAATGATGTTGACCGCCAGCCCTCCCCTGGCGGTTTCCTTGTATTTATCCAGCATATCGCGACCGGTTTCCCGCATGGTGTGTAGAACCTTGTCGAGCGAAACGTAATGCTTGCCGTCACCCCTCAGGGCCATGATGGCGGCATCGATAGCCTTAACCGAGGCCATGGCGTTGCGCTCGATGCAGGGAATCTGCACCAGCCCACCGATGGGGTCGCAGGTCATGCCCAGATGATGCTCCATACCGATTTCCGCGGCATTTTCTACCTGTTCCGGTGAACCGCCCGTTGCCGCAGCAAGCCCGGCCGCGGCCATGGCACAGGCCGAACCCACTTCGCCCTGGCAGCCCACCTCGGCCCCGGAAATGGACGCATTTTCCTTGAACAGCACACCAATGGCACCGGCGGTGAGCATGAAACGCACAATGCCGTCCTCGTCCGCCCGGGGACAGAATTCCCAGTAATAGTGAAGCACGGCGGGGATAATCCCTGCTGCGCCGTTGGTGGGCGCCGTCACAATCCGCCCGCCGGCGGCATTTTCCTCATTGACGGCCAGGGCATAGAGGTTTACCCAGTCCAGTGCACTCAGGGAAGGTGAAATCAGGTCCACCCGCTGCTTGTCCATCAGCGACCGATACAGCGACGCGGCCCTGCGCCGGACCTTGAGGCCACCGGGCAACTCGCCCTCGTGCTGAATGCCGCTCTGTACGCACTCCCGCATCACCTGCCATAGCGCCAGAATGCTGCTACGAACCTCCTCTTGCGTGCGCCACGCCTGTTCGTTGGCAGACATAATGTCGGCAATGGCCAGGTTGTGTTCCCGACACAGCTCCAGCAACACCCTGGCACTGCTGAATGGGTATGGCTGTGGGGTGTCATCCTCGCGCACCTTCAGGGTGCCCTCAACGGTTGCATCCACCACGAACCCACCGCCGACCGAATAATAGCTTTTCTCGAACAGGCACTGCCCGTCGCGGTCGAAAGCCTGACAGGTCATGCCGTTGGGGTGCTCGGGAAGGGATTTGCGGCGGTAATAGACCAGGTCGGTATTCTCACGGAATTCAATGGCCTGCTGCCCTGCAAGCAAGAGGGTTCCACGGTCGCGGATCTGCTCAAGACGAGCCGGCATTACCGCCGGGTCGATCTTGTCTGGTCGTTCACCTTCCAGTCCCATCATTACCGCAGGGCCGGTGCCATGCCCCTTGCCGGTGGCACCGAGAGACCCGTAAAGGGACACCTTGAGCCGACCGACAGAAGAAAGCAGACCCTCACTCACAAGAGACCCGGCAAATCTTCTGGCCGCCTCCATGGGTCCCACTGTGTGGGAACTGGAGGGGCCAATACCAACCTTGAACAGCTCAAACAGACTGACTGCCAATGTGTGGCCTCCTGTTGAGGAACGTAATTCAACACTAGCGCCAATCGAGGCCAATCGCATGCTTTTTGGCGACATGGAAACGATGATTTCCGACAGCAGGACACGTCGCGTTGAGTCCATCCTGGCATGCACCGTGTCGCATGTGGACCATCCGCATTATTGCCCCCGTCATAGAATAAAAGGAGTATGGAATTGATCACTTATTGCACGACTCGGATGCAACAGCTAGTGTTCAGGTTGGGGTGGTCGGTACGGACATTCCGGGTATTGGCCGGCGCAACTGGCCCAGGCAGGGCAAAGGGGGTTGTTTATGACCACTGATACCGGTTCGCAAACAGACAAGCCCGTCCAGCAGCCCTATCGGGTCGGCTTCCTGCTGATCGACAACTTTACCCTGATTGCCCTTGCCACGGCGGTTGAACCTCTGCGAATGGCCAACCAGCTGGCAGGCACCGAACTCTATTCCTGGCAACTGCTTACGGCCGAGGGCGATTACGCCCGCGCCAGTGACGGCATCACCATGGTCCCGGATGCCTCCATTCAGGAAGCGCACAGCTTTGATCTGGTCATCGTGGTCGCCGGGATTGATGTCACCCGCAGTTTCTCACGCAAGGAAGCGCACTGGCTGAAACAGATGGCCCGGCAGCATGTCCTGCTGGGAGCGGTCTGTACCGGCCCCTATGTGCTGGCCAGTGCCGGTCTGCTCGACGGCTACGCCTGCAGTGCCCACTGGGAATGCCTGGAAGCCATGCAGGAAGACTTTCCCCGGGTTCAGACCAACAACCGCCTGTTTACGGTCGAGCGTGAACGCATGACCTGCACCGGAGGCACGGTGCCAATGCACATGATGCTCAGCTTCCTGGCACGGCGGCATGGCCAGGAGCTCAGCAATGCCATATCCCACATGTTTGTCTGCGACCGGGTCCGGGAGGAGAGTGAGCAACAGCCCATGCCCATGCATCCGGGCCTGGCCCGGGCGCAACCCAAGCTGGCGGAAGCTGCCCAGCTGATGGAATCCAATATCGAAGAGCCGATCGAACTGCAGGAACTGGCGACTCTGGCAGGCATTTCACGCCGGCAACTGGAGCGGCTGTTCCTGAAGCACATGGGGTGCACGCCGTCGCGCTATTACCTGAGAGTGCGGCTGAACCGGGCGCGCCGTCTGCTCAAGCAGACTTCCTGTTCGATCGTGGAAATTGCCTCCATGTGCGGTTTCGTTTCCGCCACCCACTTCAGCCGTTGTTATCGCAAGACCATGGCGAGCGCGCCCAAGTATGAACGCATGGAAGTCT
>NZ_DDOI01000031.1:0-7476 GCF_002341575.1 Marinobacter sp. UBA2498
TGCCAGGACCAACGGGTTACCAGAATCGCACCGATAATCCCCATCATCGGGTCCATCCAGTTCCACCCGGCATATTTACCCGCCAGAAGGGCAACAATGGCAAGGACTGACGTCAACGCATCTGCAAGCACATGCAGGTAAGCGGCCCGTCGGTTGTGGTCATGGTGATGATGGTGGTGACCGTGATTATGCCCGTGACTGTGACCATGGTCATGACCTGCATCCCCCAGTATCCACGCTGACACCCCGTTGACCACCAGGCCTATGATGGCCACAAATATGGCCCCATCGAAAGAAATGGGGACGGGCTGGATAAAACGCCCAACACTCTCGATGACCATGTAGAGCGCAAAGACAGCCAGCAGAATGGCTCCGGTAAAGCCGCCCAGCGCATTGACCTTCCCCGTCCCGAAAGAGAATCGGGCGTTGCCTGCGTTTTTCCTGGCGTATGCATAGGCGAAGGCGGCAATACCCAGGGCCACCGCGTGCGACCCCATGTGCAGCCCATCGGCCAGCAAGGCCATCGAGCCATAAACGATCCCGGCCAGGATTTCCCAGACCATCATCGCCAGCGTTAGGCCCACCACGATGAGCGTTCGGATTTCTCCGGGGCGCTTCCGATCCTGGCCAAAGACATGCTTATGTTGCCAATGATCGAGTCGTTCGTGGTGCATCACAGTGTTCCTAGCGTGGCTGATGATTTGGTAAGTCTGGGGTCAAAACCAGCTTTTAACCTATCCCCCGTGGGGGGATATATGAGAATGCTACTGTAGTCAGATGGCCATCACAACCGTTCAGCCATAAAAGTGTTGTGATTGCTACAAACACGTAGTAGATTCTACAGAATGTCATGGCTTCTACTGATTCTGTCACTTCCTACAGAAAATGCGACGGTGCGTATGCGGGCCTGGCGCTCTATTAAGGCATGGGGCGCGGCTTCACTTCGCGACGGCGTCTATTTACTGCCAGCTCACCCCGATCACGTCGAGAAGTTGGAGGCTGTGGCCCATGACGTGCGTGAAGCCGGCGGTGTCGCCCATGTTGTACCCACTGACGGCCCGGATGCTCATGAATTCCCCGCTTTATTCGATCGTGCGGACGACTATGAGGCCTTGCACTCGGACATCGCAGAACTACGGGCAACGCTGCTGCCAGAATCGGCCATGGAGGTTATTAGGGAGACCCGGAAACTGCGTAAGCGCTTCACGCGCGTGTCACAGATTGATTTTTTTCCAGGTGCTGCCCGTGAACGGGTCGATCGGGCGTTGCAGGAACTGGAAACCGACGCAAATCGGGTGCTGTCGCCTGATGAGCCGCTACCTGTTTCAGGCACGGTCGCTCTCCTCAACCGTGCCGACTACCTGGGAAGGGTATGGGCAACTCGTCGCCGACCGTGGGTGGACCGCCTGGCCAGCGCCTGGTTGATTAAGCGATTCATCGATCCGGAAGCGAATTTTCTATGGTTAAGCTCTCCAGCTGATTGCCCTGATCACGCGCTGGGTTTTGATTTCGATGGAGCGGCCTTCACCCATGTAGCTGACAAGGTCACCTTTGAAACGTTGCTGGCGAGCTTTGGCCTGCGCCAGGTGGCACTGCAGCGGATCGCGGAACTGGTGCATTACCTCGATGTTGGCGGCCATCAGCCACCGGCGGCCACTGGAGTTGAATGCGTATTGATGGGCTTTCGCGAGTCTCATCATAACGATGATCAGCTGTTACTGGCTGCCAATCAGGTGTTCGACAGTTTGTACACAACCTATACGAAGGGGAAGTAAGCATGCCGGAGTCGTCCCACTCCACCGATACAGCCCACAGAACCCAACAAGACACTGTGCCATCGGGTGGCGATCGCAACGAGTTTGGTCATGAGATTACGTTTGGGGAAGCGGTGCGCGTCTGGCTAAGGATTGCAATGCTGAGTTTCGGCGGTCCTGCCGGCCAAATCGCCGTCATGCATCGTATTCTGGTGGATGAAAAGCGATGGGTCAGCGAAAGCCGGTTTCTGCACGCCCTGAACTACTGCATGGTACTGCCCGGGCCGGAAGCCCAACAACTGGCTACTTATATCGGCTGGCTGCTGCATGGCGTCAAGGGTGGGCTCGTGGCCGGCGGACTGTTTGTGTTGCCGGGTTTTTTGAGCATCCTGGTGTTGAGCGTGCTTTATGCGGGCTTTCAGGATGCAACCCTGGTGCAGGCGCTTTTCTTCGGGATTAAAGCGGCGGTGTTGGCGATCGTGATTCAGGCCGTCATCCGGATCGGTAAGCGCGCGCTCAAGAATGCCTATATGTACATCTTGGCGGCCCTTGCTTTCATTGCCATCTTTTTGTTCGCTGTCCCGTTCCCGGTAGTGATCCTGACTGCTGCCGTTATTGGCCTGCTGGGGCGGTACATGGACCCGGAACGATTCGTGGTCATCAAGGGACATGACACGCCCGAGGATGGTGAACGGGCGATCGACACCATGATGGATGGCGGTGCCGCACATCATACCAAGGCAACGCGCAAGCGGGCGCTCAAGGTACTCGCGGTCTGGCTACCGCTGTGGTTCACACCGCTAGTTGTATTGGCTGTATCGCTGGGCTTTGACGATGTCTTCACCCAGATAGGGCTTTTCTTCAGCAAGCTGGCCGTCGTCACCTTCGGTGGTGCTTATTCAGTATTGGCTTATATGGCACAGGAGGCCGTACAGAACTATGGCTGGCTTGCGCCAGGGGAAATGCTGGATGGTTTGGGCATGGCAGAGACCACGCCCGGCCCCTTGATTCAGGTAGTACAGTTCGTGGGCTTCATGGGCGCTTTCCGCGACGCAGGCCCCCTCGATCCTTTTACAGCGGGCATTCTTGCATCGATTCTGGCTACCTGGGTGACCTTTGTTCCCTGTTTTCTGTGGATATTCCTGGGCGCACCCTATGTAGAAAGGCTGCGCGGGAACCAGGCGGTGAGTGCTGCGTTATCGGCGGTCACCGCCGCCGTTGTGGGCGTGATGCTGAACCTGGCTATCTGGTTCGCGGTGCATGTCGCTTTCGCCGAAGTAGATACGGTTCGGACCTTTGGCATGCAGTTAATGGTGCCGACATGGGGCAGTATTCAGATCGCCAGTGTGGTGCTTGCACTGGCCGCCTTTATTGCCATGTTACGCTTCAAGGTGGGCATGTTGCCGGTGATCTTAGTCAGTTCGCTACTGGGCATCGCTTATTACCTGTTGTTCGGAGGCACGCCGAGCCTGTGAGCAGCGTGTCAGGCCTCTTTTTAGGAATGTCCACAGTAACGGGGTAGAACCCATTAAGCGCAGGCGCGACGAAGCCCATTTCATTGCGCCTTCGGTTCCATTCCATGGGCGCGCATACTGCAAGCGCTATTCGTCTTACTCGAATGTCCGCTTTGCGACCAGAAGCACCTAAACAGAAGCGAACATTCGATGCACGTCGATCGCCAGTGTAATGGGTGCATGTCCGGTTGTTCGGGTGAGGCACCACAGGAATACACCAATCGCATGTCCAGATAATTCCTGATTTGATGCACAGACAGGGTGCAGCGACGGAACGCTTTGGAAATGACATGGCCTAGCTCCTGGGTGCTGACCTACGTTCAAGATTGGTATCGAACATTCAGGTATTAAAGGTCATGTTGGTAACGCCTTGCTCTGTCGAGCATAAGGTGCGCAATCCGCTGTCCCAGTTCGAAACCTTCCTGCACAGTCACCAGCTGCGCGCTTGGTTTATCTCGCCCCCAGGCCTCCCCGGCCTGTCGAGAGGCAAAGAAAAGGACATCGCAACAAAACGCACTTCGAATGTCTCCCGATGCGGCCACCGACACTAAAGAGACGACCGCGTCCTCCGGCTCAAGCGAAACCACTCTCTGTGGCGTAATCGTCATGTTGATCGGGTTGTTCGTCTGCGGGCAACGCGATTGCACCTGCGCCCGTTCGCCAATAACGGTTGGAAACATCAAGGCATCCAGTGCACACCAGGTGTAAAGGGGCCGATCGTTGATGACAAATGCATGCGGGGTTTCTCGCAGTGTGATGCCGGAGCCGATCAGCCGTCCCTGGCCGTCGTACTCGATGGTCCCGCAGGGCAGTTTTTCCAGCACCAACTCTGCCTCATCAGTCGTCCAGTTGAGCGACTTCGCGAGCCGCTCAACAGTGACCGGTTGTCCCAGGGCAAGCTCGCGCAACAGCGTCACATGAAGCGCGGCTTCCCTTTCGCCGGTCAGACCCAGCCGTTCCACGATCTCATCCATGTTATACATTGGCGGCACCGTCTTATCCCGCACAGCACGACAATTGCTTCACGTCCTTGGTGAAGGTTTGGGCACAGAGCTTGAGCCCCTCCACCATGGTCAGGTACGGGAACAGCTCATCGGCAATGTCGTTCACGGTCATACGCGCACGCAGCGCCATGACGGCCGTCTGGATCAGCTCACCGGCTTCGCCCGCGACGGACTGGACACCCAGCAATCGTCCGCTGCCACGCTCAGCGACCATCTTGATGAAGCCCCCGGTATCGAAGTTAACCAGGGCCCGGGGCACGTTATCGAGGGTCAGGGTGCGGCTGTCGGTGTCGTATCCCTGAGCCTGGGCCTCCGCCTCGGACAGACCGACGGTGGCCACTTGTGGATCGGTAAAGATCACCTCGGGCATGGCGCTGAGGTCGAGGCTGGCGTCACCGCCGGTCATGTTAATGGCGGCCCGACTACCACCGGCGGCAGCCACGTAGACGAACTGGGGTTGATCGGTGCAGTCCCCGGCTGCATAAATGCCGGACGCGGTCGTTTGCAGGTGGTTGTCGATCCGGATCGCGCCGCGCTCGGTAGCCACGCCGACGGCCTCCAGGTTCAGGTTCTCGGTATTGGGTGTGCGGCCACTGGCCACCAGCAGTTGCTCCGCCTCCAGGGTGCCGGCGTTGGTTTGGAGGGTGAACACCCGGCCATTGTGGGTAATCTCACTGGCCTGGGTCTGCTTGAGCACCTCGATGCCCTCGCGACGGAAGGCCGCTTCCACGGCTTCACCCACCGCCGGGTCTTCCTGAGACAGCACCCGGCTGCGGGCCAGAATGGTGACCCGACTGCCAAGGCGGGCAAAGGCCTGAGCCAGCTCGATGGCCACCACCGAGGCACCAATCACAACGAGGCGCTCGGGAATGTGATCCAGCTCCAGCGCACTGGTGGACGTGAGATAGGGCGTCTCGGATAGCCCCGGAACAGGCGGTTCGGCGGGCCGGGCACCGGTGCCGATAAAGGCCCGGTCGAAGTGCACCGTCTGCTCGCCGCCGTCGTTGAGCGTAACCGTCAGTGTGCGCTCGTCCACGAACCGCGCCTCGCCCTTGAGGACGGTAATCGCGGCATTGTCATTGAGAATGCTCTGGTACTTGGACTCGCGCAGCTCCTCCACCCGGGCCTGTTGCTGAGCCAGAAGGGCTGAACGATCCACCACCGGTGCCTGGGCACTCAGTCCGTCGTCAAACGGGCTTTCCCGGCGAAGGTGGGCGATATGCGCCGACCGGATCATGATTTTGGACGGTACGCAACCAATGTTGACGCAGGTTCCGCCGATGGTGCCGCGCTCAATCAGCGTCACCCGGGCACCGCGCTCCGTCGCTTTCAGGGCCGCAGCCATGGCACTGCCACCGCTGCCAATCACCGCAATGTGCAGGTTGTTGTCACTCATAAACGTTACTCCTTGGTTGAAGGGCTGTCGCAGCAGGCGTCGTGTTTCTTTTTACGCCAGACGGCATAGCAGGTCAGGCCAATAAAAAAGACCAGTGCGGGCAAAAGCACGTAGTCGAGATAGCCGGTGAGGGCTGCCAGGCCTAAGGTTCCCAGCAAAACCACCAGTATTGGGGTAAAGCAGCACAGGGCGACCAGCACCGTGCCGATGACGCTCACCCGCAACAGGGTTTTGGGGTTTGCCATGGTTACTCCTGTTTTGCCTGAGATTGTTTCAGCGTGGACGGATAGCCGGCGTTGGTGGTGGCTTGCGTCAGTGCCTCAACGGTCGTTTTCTCGTCGTCGAAGGTGACCGTCGCATCGCGTTCTTCATAACGAACATCCACAGAGGTCACGCCCTCCACCCGGTTGAGAGCGGCCTTGACGGTGATCGGGCAGGCCGAACAGGTCATGCCAGGGACTGACAGGGTGACGGTTTGTGGTGCTGCCAGGGCCGGCAGGCTAACGAACAGGAATAACGCTGTGGCGATCAGTGATTTTTTCATGGTGCTATGCCTCTCAGTAAAATAGGGGTAAAACATAAGGGAACGCCAGCGCAGTCAGAATGAGCAGCGCGACAATCCAGAAAACAACCTTGTAGGTTGTGCGTACTTGCGGCACCGCGCAAACATCGCCCGGCTGGCAATCCTGTGCAGGCCGGTATATCCGGCGCCAGGCAAACACCATGGCCACCAGTGCCGCACCGATGAACCAGGGCCGATAGGGTTCCAGGGCGGCCAGATTGCCGATCCAGGCGCCTGAAACTCCTAACGCGATTAAAACCAGGGGACCAAGACAGCAGGCGGATGCCAGGACGGCGGCAACGCCCCCTGCGATCAGCGAACCGCGACCGGATTTGGGCTCAGACATTACGTTGGCTCCTTTCATGAGATGGATGACTGAGATAAGGTTACTCCCGTAGTCAGCTACGGAATCAACCCCCTATGTCCAAGAAACCACGTTCAATGACCATTGGCGCCCTGGCCAAGGCCGCCAATATTGGAGTGGAAACCATCCGCTATTACCAGCGCCGGGGACTGGTGGCAGAGCCTGACAAACCCTATGGAAGCATCCGCCATTACGACGATCAGGCGTTGGCGCGTCTTCAGTTCATTCGAACGGCCCAATGGTTGGGCTTCAGCCTGGATGAAATCGGAGGACTGCTAACACTGCAAGACGGCACCCATTGCGATGAAGCACGGGTACTGGGCGGACAGAAGCTCGCCAAGGTGCGTGAGAAAATTTCAAGTCTGCGGCGTATCGAGCGAACGCTGGAGGGGCTGGTGCAGGCATGTTGCACTGAGCAGGGTGACGTGAAGTGCCCGCTCATTACGTCTCTTTATAAGGGCGTAGAGGAAAACACGTCGTGAGCTTATCTACGAGAGCCAACTTCTCTGCCGGGGTCGGTTATGGCAACCAGCAAGGGGGCCGATCCGGTCGGCATCATACGTCGCCGCTTATCCCCGAGCCTACGCCAAATCTAAACGTTCGCTTTGCGACCAGGGCTTACTCTAGACCCAGCTAAACAAAAGCGAACATTAAAGATAGACGAATACGCAACAATCATTGGTATCGCTGGAGGAAGTTTTGCTCTCGTCAATCAGAACGTATATTCAAAAGCGGCTCCAGACCTTGAACTTTCCTGCATGGTTCTTGAGATCTCAGCGAAAACCTTTAAATGAATTGCGGATGCCGTCGACAATGTTTGTTGTCGCCTCGACTACTCCATGGATCTCGGCTTCAGCAGTCTGTAGTGGTTCAATGATTCCG
>NZ_DDOI01000063.1:0-253 GCF_002341575.1 Marinobacter sp. UBA2498
CTGGATATCGACATTGTCTGGATCTACGGCTATGGCTTCCCGGCCTATCGCGGTGGCCCCATGTTCTGGGCCGATCAGGAAGGTCTGGACACCATTCTCTCAGCGGTTAAGAAGTACCAGGATACCGTTGGTGGCGAGCAGTGGGAGCCGGCGGCTCTGCTCGAGAAGCTGGTTGCTGAAGGCCGTAAGTTCGCTGACCTGTAACTTGGCGGGCGGGTCGCGGGGCGGGGTGTCTTTTCCTTTGGGAAAAGCA
>NZ_DDOI01000063.1:330-11506 GCF_002341575.1 Marinobacter sp. UBA2498
CCTTTGGGAAAAGCAACTCGCTTTGCTCAGACATCTTTTCCCGGCGGAAAAGACACCCCGCCCCACGACCGGCTTAGCTGAGTGTTTAGGCTAACCCGACCTACATGTTTCAAAAATTGAGGGCATTGTTATGTCTGATGCAGTAATCGTCTCCACCGCGCGCACCGGCCTTGCGAAATCCTACCGGGGCTCTTTGAACAACACGCACAGCGTGGATATGGCAGGTCACGTTATCAAGCATGCTGTTGAGCGCGCAGGTATTGATCCGTCTATTGTTGAGGATGTGATCATGGGCGCGGCCTACCAGGAGGGCGCCCAGGGCCGGAATATTGCCCGTCTGGCGGCCATCCGCGCCGGTCTTCCGGTGACCACTGCCGGGTTCTCCATTAACCGGTTCTGCAGCTCGGGGTTGCAGTCCATTGCCCTGGCGGCACAGCGGGTGGTGTCCGAGAAAGTACCCGCCATGGTGGCCGGGGGCGTTGAGTCCATTTCCCTGGTGCAGAACGAGAAGATCAATAGCTTCCACGCCACCAACGAGTGGCTGATGAAGAACAAGCCCGAGCTGTACCTTTCGATGATTGAGACGGCGGATATTGTCGCCAAGCGCTACAACGTCAGCCGTGAAGCCCAGGATGAGTATTCGCTGATCTCCCAGCAGCGCACGGCGGCGGCCCAGCAGGCTAGCAAGTTTGACGATGAGATCGTGCCTTTCGATGCCACCATGCTGGTCAAGGACAAGGAAACCGGTGAGGTCAGTGAAAAGCAGGTGACCCTGAAAGGTGACGAGTGTAATCGCCCGAATACGACCCTTGAGGGCCTGGCGGGTCTGGAGCCGGTGCGTGGTCCGGAGCAGTTCATCACGGCGGGCAACGCCAGCCAGCTGTCGGACGGCGCCTCCGTTTGCACGGTGATGAACAGCACCTATGCCGAGAAGCACAACATTGAACCCATGGGTATTTTCCGTGGCTTCGCTGTGGCGGGTTGTGAGCCGGATGAGATGGGCATCGGCCCGGTGTATGCGATTCCGCGCCTGCTTGAGCGCAATGGTCTGACCATGGATGACATTGATCTGTGGGAACTGAACGAAGCCTTCGCGTCGCAGGTGATTTACTGTCGTGACCGCCTGGGCATTCCCATGGAGAAGCTGAATGTAAACGGCGGCTCAATTTCCATCGGCCACCCCTTTGGTGTTACCGGCGCCCGCCAGACAGGCCACGCCCTGATCGAAGGCAAGCGCCGTGGGGCGAAATACGTGGTGATCACCATGTGCATCGGCGGTGGCCAGGGTGCTGCTGGCCTGTTCGAGGTGGTTTGAAGCCGGCCTGTATGAGATCGGGGTCAGAAGAATGCTTTCTTTCGACCCCTTGTTGACCAAAAGGGGAAATGCATGGACAGACAAGCAAAAGCCGTCGTCTGCCGGGAATGGGGGCAGCCTGTTCAGGTGGAAACCATCACGGTGGAAGGTCCCAAGCGGGATGAAATCACCATCAAGATCGCGGCCTGCGGCGTTTGCCACAGCGATCTGTCCGCCACCACGGGTAAGATTCCCTACCCGCCTCCCCTTGTATTGGGGCACGAAGCCGCAGGCGTGGTTGTCGAAGTCGGTGAGGGCGTCACGGCCTTCAAGGAAGGCGACCATGTGGTGAGTACCTTCATATCCATGTGCGGCAAATGCAGCCAGTGTGTTCGTGGCCGCCCGGTGCTCTGTGAGAACGCCCGCAAGGCCATGTTCAACCTGCCGGATGGCACGGTCAGAACCAAAGGCGCGGACGGCGAGCCCCTGAACGTCTTCGGCGCCTGCGGCGTGATGGCCGAGTTCGCCACCATGCACGTGGACAACTGCGTGAAAGTGGACGAAACCGTGCCGATGCAGAACGCCGCCCTGGTGGGTTGCGCTGTGATGACCGGTGTCGGCGCTGTCTTCAATACGGCAAAGCTGGAGCCCGGCTCCCGAGCCGCCGTGTTTGGCATCGGTGGCGTTGGCCTCAACGCGATCCAGGGCTGCGTGACCGCCGGCGCCGAGATGATCGTGGCGGTGGACAGCAACCCCGCCAAGCTGGCGATGGCGAAAGAGTTTGGTGCCACCCACACCGTGAATATCAACGAGGTGGAGGACGCCGCCAAGGCTGTGAAGAAAATGACCGGCGGCGTTGACTACGCCTTCGAATGCGTCGGTGCCGGGCCGGTGGTGGAACAGGCCTACAAGAGTCTGGGCCGTGGCGGTACCGCCGTGGTCGTGGGTGTGGCAGATCCGAAGGACAAGACCTCGCTGACCACCCTCACCCTGCCGGCGGACGAGCGAACCTTGAAAGGCAGCTGGCTGGGTTCGGCAAGGCCGCAGCACGATTTCCCCAGGATCCTGGGTCTTTACAAGGCTGGTAAACTCAAACTGGATGAACTGGTTACCCGTACCTACACCATAGAAGAAGCCGCACAGGCGTTCGATGATATGGTGGCAGGCAAGAACGCCCGTGGCGTTATCGTATTTGAATGAAGGGGGAAGCATGAACGAGCTGAACAGGAACTACATCAACGGCCAATGGGTTAGCTGGGCCGGTGACATGATCGACGTTCACGAAGCTGGCACCGGTGACGTGATTGCCCGCGTTCCCGCCGCCGGCGCGGATGAAATGGAACAGGCCATTGCCGCCGCCGATGCGGCGTTTGAAAGCTGGTCGGAAAGCACCCTGGAAGAACGGATCAAGGTGCTGGAACAGCTGCACGCGGGCCTGAAAGAGCGCGCGCCGGAAATCGCCGAGACCGTCTGCCGGGAAGTGGGCATGCCCATCAAGCTGGCCACGCCGATCCAGGCTGGTATGCCGGCAGCCGTGACCAAGAGCTACCTGAAACTGCTGCCCGACTTCCCGTTTACCGAACAGTCCGGCAACTCCGAGGTGCAATATGCGCCGGTCGGTGTGGTTGGTTGCATTACCCCCTGGAACTACCCGTTGCACCAGGTGATCCTGAAAATCGTTCCGGCGATTGCGGCCGGTTGCACCGTGGTGCTCAAGCCTTCGGAGATCGCCCCCCAGACGGCGTTTATCCTTGCCGAGATCCTCGATGGCACAGACCTGCCCAAGGGCGTGTTCAACATGGTGTGCGGCTATGGTCATACCGTGGGTGATACCCTGATCAAGCATCCGGATGTGCGCATGGTGTCCTTCACCGGCTCCACCCGCACCGGCAACCTGATCGCCCACGCCGCAGCCGATGACTTCAAACGCTTTGCTCTGGAGATGGGCGGCAAATCCGCCTCCGTGATCCTCCCGGACGCCGACCTGGCGGCTGCTGTTAAAGGTACCATCAACAACTGCCTGCTGAACTCCGGCCAGACCTGCACCGCACTCACCCGCATGCTGGTTCCGGCCGACAAGCACGACGAGGCCTGTGAACTGGCCGCCGCTGCCGTGGCTAAAATGACCCCGGGTAACCCGCTGGAAGAAACCACACGGTTGGGCCCGCTGTCGTCTGCCCAGCAGCGTGACAAGGTGATCGACTACATCAAACTGGGTATCCAGGAAGGTGCCAAGCTCATCGCCGGTGGGCCGGAAGCGCCCGAGGGATGCGAGAAAGGTTACTTCGTCAAGGCGACCGTCTTCGGCAACGTAAAACCGGACAGCCGCATCGCCCAGGAGGAAATTTTCGGGCCGGTGCTGTGCGTGATCCCGTACAACGACGAAGCAGAAGCGGTGAAAATCGCCAACGGCACCCAGTACGGCCTTTCCGGTGCAGTCTGGTCCGGCGACGACGCCAAGGCCAAGAAAATTGCCAGCAAGCTGCGCACTGGCCAGGTATTCGTGAACGGTGGTGCGTTTAACCCGATGGCACCGTTTGGCGGCTTCGGCCATTCCGGTATCGGCCGCGAATTTGGCAAGTGGGGACTGGAGGAGTTTCTGGAAATCCGGTCTTTGCAGCTGTAAATGCCGATAGGCTGGGCTGCCGATCGGTGGCCCTGAGAGTTAGATCGGCCACGGGGTGGGGGTGTCTTTTCTGCCGGGAAAAAATGTCTGAGCGAAGCGAGTTGTTTTTCCCAGAAGAAAAGACACCCTCGCCTCGGGGCCAGCCCCCAAAGCCTGTAAGCCCTAGGCCTTCCCCCCAAGCAAAATCCGCACGGCCGTACAGGCATCCTCCAATTCTGCTTCCCTGGGTTCGCGTCCGGCGATGATGTCGCTGTAAAGGCAGGACTCTGCCAGTCTAATCATGAAGTAAGACAGGCTGAAGATGTTCATTGGTGGCTTGATATGCCCGGCCGCTACCTGGTCTTTCAGCATCCGCGTGTTGGTTTCGACCGTGCGAGTGTGCAGGATCGACTGGGACGAGGTGAGGATCTTCAGGGCATATTCCGGGTCCTGGTTGATGAATCGCCGCAGCGGCTCGAAGTGCAGGATCGCGGAGTTGGTGCGGCGGTACACGCCGACAATGTAGTCCACGCCAGTGCCGGGCGTTTCGGCCATGGCCTGTCGCCAAAGGGGTTCGTACAGGGACCAGAGAATCTCGCCGATCAGCAGATCCTTGTTGCCGACCCAGCGAAACAGGGTGGCGCGGCCAATTCCGAGCTCATCAGCCAGCGGCGCCAAGTGAATGCGCTCACCCTTGAGCCACATGCGACGTGCTCGCTTGAACGCCTCGGCCGGTGTTGCCCTGGTTACGGTTTTGTCTGCCACTGAAACCTCATGCCCGAATTTGGATTCATTTTAACGGCTAAACCCGGAGCCGGCTATGCGCGCGGTTCTGACGGCTTGTGATGGTTTTGTGAACTTTTCCGCCTACACTCTGCCATGAAAGCATCGAAAGCCTCCGGCAAATTCAGCGAAGCCCATCACCATGACGCGAACGGTACTGATTATTGAAGACAACCCCGGCATCGGTGAGCTGGTCCGTATGCAGGTTTCAGATCTGGGAATGAAGCCCGTGCTCGTGGACCGGGGGGACACCGGCCTGGAAAGGTTCCGTGAGGGCGGCGTCGATCTGGTTATTCTGGATCTGATGTTGCCTGGCCTGGATGGTTTGGCGGTGTGCCGCGAGATTCGTGCCTGCCCGGGCTATGTGCCGGTTCTGATGTTGACGGCAAAGAGCACAGAGCTGGATCGGGTCCTGGGCCTGGAGATGGGCGCGGACGATTACCTGACGAAGCCGTTCAGCGTGGCGGAGCTGGCAGCGCGCGTCAAAGCGCTTTTCCGACGGGTAGACGCACTCTCTCAGGCAGCGCCTGCCGGCGGTCAGGCTGATGAGATTGAGGTGGACGGGCTTCGGATTGATCCGGTTCGCCGGCGAGTGTTTGTGGATGATCGGGAAGTGGACCTGACCGCCCGCGAGTTCGACCTGCTCTGGCACTTTGCCTCCCATCGGGGCCGGGTGTTCAGCCGGGCGCAATTGCTCGATTCTGTGTGGGGTTACAACCATGAGGGCTACGAGCATACCGTGAACACCCACATCAACCGCCTGCGCAACAAGATTGAAGCCGATCCCGCCGACCCACGATACGTCCAGACGGTCTGGGGTGTTGGCTATCGGTTCATGGATTAGCGATGGCCCTGTCTGTCTTCCGCACCCTTTATGCCCGGCTGGCGATCGGTCTGTTCCTGCTGCTGCTCGTGGTGGGTGGGCTCTTTACCTTTCTGAGTCTGGCTTCGGTGAGGGAATACTCGGCTGCGGTCAACCAGCAGCTGAACCGCGACCTCGCCCGTAACCTGGTGTCTGACCGCAACCTGGTTACCGATGGCAAGCTCAACCGCGATGCCCTGAAGCAGCTCTTCGAGCTGTACATGACCATCAACCCCAGTATCGAAATCTACCTGCTGGATACCGAAGGTAATATCCTTTCCTACTCCGCCGACCCGAACAAGATCAAGCGCAACCGGGTATCCCTGGAACCGGTACGCACGCTGCTTGAAAACCCGGGCGCTTACCCACTGCCCGGCGATGATCCGCGCAGTCATGACCGGCGGAAGGTCTTCTCGGTAACGCCGGTGCCTTCGGCTGCGGATCCAACGGGTTATCTGTACGTGGTTCTGCGCGGCGAGGAGTACGACCTGGCCGAGAGCATGGTGCACAGTAACCGGCTCCTCCAGTTAGGCGCGGGCGCGCTGGCGGTGAGCCTGTTCGTCGGCTTGCTGGCCGGGCTGGTGTTCTTCCGGTTGCTGACGCGTCGGCTGTCGCGGCTGACCGAGCGGGTGGAATCCTTCGAGCGCGGCATGTCTCCGGAGCGCGCCGCCGCGGTGGCGGGCAAAGGCGATGACATTGATTACCTGGCCGCCCGGTTCGATCAGATGGCCCAGCGAATTGTTGCCCAGCTGGACCTTCTGAAACACAAGGATGCCCAGCGCCGGCAGCTGGTTGCCCAGGTCTCCCATGACCTTAGAACGCCACTGGCATCCATCCAGGGTTATATCGAAGCATTGCGCATGAAACAGGACACGCTCGCCGCCGAGGAGCGGGCACGTTTCCTGGATGTGGCCCTGACCGAAAGCCACCGGCTTGGTCGTCTTGTGGAGGAACTGTTTGAACTTGCCGCACTGGATGCCCGGGAGAAACAGCCGAAGACGGAACCGTTTGTGGTTGCCGAACTGCTGCATGACGTGGTGCAGAAGCACCAACCCGAGGCGGAGCGCGCAGGCGTTGCCCTGTCGATTGTTTCCGTCGCTCCGGTCCAGGTGCTGGCGGATATCGCCATGACCGAGCGGGTATTGGATAACCTGATCAGCAACGCCCTCAGCCATTCGCCGAAAGATACGGAGATCACACTGGGCGTTGTCGAACAGGCCGGGGGTGCGCAAATTACCGTCGCCGACGCTGGCCCCGGTATCGATGATGAGCACCTGGAGCACATCTTCGAACCCTTTTATCAGGCCGCAGGTGCGTCCAGGACGGGCCATGCCGGTCTGGGGCTCGCGATTGCCCAGCGAATGGTGACGCTGCAGCAGGGAAAACTCTCGGTACGCAATGCCGATGGCGCCGTTTTCAGTGTCTGGCTGCCCCTGGCCCGCGACAGCTCGGTCGCGGGCGGCGAAAAATCCACAGCGTTATGAATTCGTAATACCTGGTGAACGTTTTCGTGAATCCACCGCCCTACGCTGTAGGTATGGAATCGCGTGAAGGAGATATCTGATGAAACGCAAGATCATGGGTCTGTTTTCCGCAGTGGCATTTGTCTCTGCAGTTGGTCTGTTCACCACCTACGCGGTTGCCGAAAAGTCGGAGTCGCAGATGAGCAAATACGCACCGGATCAACCGGGTCTGGCCGTGGCGACCTTTGCTGGCGGTTGTTTCTGGTGTGTTGAGGCCGGGTACGAAAAGCGGGTGCCGGGCGTGGTGGAAGTAGTCTCGGGCTATTCTGGTGGGAAAGAGGCAAGCCCCTCCTACAAGCAGGTTGCCTCGGGGCAGACTGGCCATACCGAAGCGGTACAGGTCTATTACGACCCCAACGAAATGACATACGAGGGCTTGTTGCAGGCGCTCTGGCGGATGATGGACCCGACCGATAATCAGGGTCAGTTTGTGGACCGCGGCCAGCAGTATCGTCCTGCTATTTTCTACCATAACGCTGAGCAGAAGCGCCTGGCCGAGGCGGCCGTTGCAGAATTGGAGGCATCCGGAGTTTACGAGAAACCCGTGGTGATCGAAATCGTGCCGTTTGAGAAATTTTACCCGGCGGAGGAATACCACCAGGATTATTACGACAAAAACCCGGTGCGCTACAACTTCTACACCTTCAACTCTGGACGCTATCAGTTTATCGAGAAGGTGTATGGCGAAGATTACGAGCTCGATTACACCCGGTTCCAGGAGAATGCCACAGTGGACGCCAGTGACGATCTGGTGGGCGATGAAAGCGCCAGCACAGAGCCCGGCCAGATGGGCGTTGGCTTCGATCCGGCAAGCTTTGAAAAGCCGGCTCAGGATGTCCTGAAGCAGCGCCTGACGGATATGCAGTACGAGGTGACCCAGGAAGACGGCACCGAGCCGGCGTTTAACAACAAATACTGGGACAACAAGAAGCCAGGACTCTACGTGGATATTGTCTCCGGCGAGCCGCTGTTTTCTTCACGGGACAAGTACAAATCCGGTACCGGCTGGCCCAGCTTTACCCGGCCGATCACACCAGACGCGGTGGTGGAACGTGAGGACAACTCGTTCTTCATGACCCGTACGGAAATCCGCAGCAGCCACGCGGATTCCCACCTTGGCCATGTCTTCAACGATGGCCCTGCGCCAACCGGACTACGCTACTGCATGAACTCCGCGTCTATGGACTTTATCCCGCTGGAGAAGATGGAAGAGGCCGGTTATGGCAAATGGGTTGATGACGTCAGACCAGAGAGCGACGCCTGACTCACAACCACAAATCCGCCACCCGGGTGTCCCGGCTGAAATGGTGCAACACCTGGGCCTGCAGGAGTTCAGCCGTGGCAACCGCATCAATCAGGGCGTTGTGGGCGGCATAGTGAGGCAGCCCATAACGCAGCCGGCTATCAGCCAAGCGAATCGACACGGGCTTCTTCCCCAGCAGTTGTTGCCAGCGTGACGGGTTTCGGTCCGGGTGCAGGTGAGCCTCAATGGCCATGGTATCGATCAACGGAAACCGGATTCCTTCCCCCAAGCGCCATTGCAGGGCAACGTCGAAGAACGATCTCTCGATGTTGCGGTAGTGAACCACGGGGATACGCCCATTCAGGCTGGCAAACAGATCCTTCAGGATATCGTTCAAATCCGGGGCCTGGTCGATATCACTGTGGGTAATGCCGTGGATAGTAATCGAGGTCTGGTGTAGCGGGAGCTTGGGCCGCACGATCCAGTGGCGGGCTTTGCCCAGCTGGATGCCGTCGAGCGTAAACGGCACCAGACCGATACTGACAATCGAATGTTGATTGGCGTCCAACCCGGTGGTCTCGAAATCGAGCGCGACAAAGGGCACCTCGGATAAGGGCGTCTCCGGCGACACACACCCACTCTCGTAATAGGCTTTAAGAATCGGGGACTTGCTCTGCTCCGCCAGGGCCTTGAATTGCTCGGGCCATGGCAGGCGTGTAACAGAATTCTCGGCCTGCTCCTCACTAGACATTACGGGCCACCCCGGCGTGATACCGGAATTTCAGGAACTTCTGGGCACCGCTGACTACCTGGAACGCATCCTTGAGATGGCTGCGCTCAAACGGTGAAAGGTCTTCGGGCCGTACGTTGTTGTCCGGCTGCCGGTCAGCCTCGATTGCCAGGGCCTGGTGTCGGATACGAACGATGGAGATAAACTCAAGCGCATCCCTCAGGTTGCCCAGATCGTCGTCCAGCAGGAGCTTGGTGTTGCCAATGGCTTTCAGTCGTTCGAACGAGTTCTGTGCACGGGAGCCGCAGGCCAGGGCATGAACCCGGATCAGATCCGACAGGGGCGCTGTTCCGCGACGTTTCAGGTTGAAGGTCTTCTGGTGCTTGCCATCCTCTTCCAGCACGAAAGTCCGGAAAAAGCCGATCGGCGGCGTGCGGTTCAGGGCGTTGCGCGCCAGCATTGCCAGGAACCGCTGGCTGTTGCTGGCTTTGTCCGCCACCAGTGTCTTGAGCTGTTCGGCAAAGTCGGTCTCGCCGTAGATGCCATCCAGATCAAAGAAAATATTGCTGTTCAACAGAGCCTCGGCTTTCGGATTATCAATCCAGTCGGTGAAGTAGTCCTTCCAGACGCGCAGTGGCTGCCGCCATTTCTGGTTGGTGGCCATGATGTCGCCGGTGCAGTAGGTATAGCCGCACTCCGCAAGGCCATCGCTGACAAATTTCGCCAGCGCCAGGAAGTATTCGTCGTGTTCTTCCGGCACAAAGCTGTCGTCCAGGATCATGGCGTTATCCTGGTCCGTGACCACCAGCTGCTCGTCCCGCGCCATGGAGCCGAGGGCCATAAAGCAGTAGGGCACGGGTGGGGGGCCGAGTTTCTCCTCGCCCAGCGCCAGCAGACGTTGTGTAAAGCTGCGCCCGATGCCGGCCATGGCACTGCCAATCATGTGGGAGTTGGCATCTTCGTTCACCATGCGAACAAAGCTGTCCCGCACATCCAGGCTGATCTTCTTCAGCCCTTTTACATCCTGCTGATGGTAGATGTTGCTGACCAGGTATAGGCTGCTCTGACTCTCGTACTTTACGATGTCAGACAGCGCAATCACCCCGCGAACCTCATCCCGATCCATCACCGGAAGATGGTGCACATTGTTGTGCAGCATGGTGAGCATGGCCTCGAATATGAACATGTTCGAGCGGATGGTGATCAGATCCTCCGACATGATCTCGCTGATCGGAGTTTCCGAGGCCAGGGCTTCGCTAAGGGCCCGGGTGCGCAGGTCCCGGTCGGTAATGATGCCCTTGAGCAGGGGCTTTTCACCTTCCTCGTCCATCAGCAGCAGTGCGGAGACGCCGTTTTCGGTCATGATCCGCGCCGCTTCCTGCAGGCGAACGGTGTGGGGCGCTGATACCGGCTCCCGGGCAATCAACCGGGTAACCTTGGATGTCATCAGTTGGTTGGACTTTTCCCGACGGGAAACGGCAGAGCGCAGGCGACTGCGGTCTTCAATCTCGACGAAATCGGCGAAGTTGTCGTCATTTTCCCACAGGTACTGGAAGATTTCTCCCGGAATCTTGTAGACCAGTGTGTCTTCCAGGGCTTTTGCCGGAAATCGCACTTTCCGGTTCATCAGGAGGCCAAACTGGCCGAATATTTCGCCTTCGCTGATGCGGTTATACAGCTCGCCCGAACGCCGATAGATTTCTACCGCGCCACTGCGCACGTAATAAAGCCAGTTACTGGGCTCGCCGAATTCCAGGATCTGGCTGCCGGCCTTGAAGTAGACTACCTCAATACCGCCCACCACCCTGTCGAGCAGCTCCTCGGTCATCTCGTCAAACGGCGAGTATTGAGCCATGTGATTGCGGATGTCGACCAGCTCGGCCTGCATAAAACTCCCTGTTTTGGCGAAGAAAAAATGATTGTCAGTCATGGAATATAGCAGTGGCAGAGGCCTGCGACCATGTCGACCTTTGATGGATTTCATTGACCGCTTACCCCGGTGTTGCTAGCCTTGCCACACTTTTTTCAGGTGCCCGTCGCAAAGCGCGACGGGTGAAACGGGAAATCGGTGAGCCTGGTCACGCCAGTGCAAGTCCGATGCTGCCCCCGCAACGGTAAGCAGGACAACGGCAATCT
>NZ_DDOI01000063.1:11544-21364 GCF_002341575.1 Marinobacter sp. UBA2498
GTTCCGCCTGCCAGCCCGGAGACCGGCCTGGAAAAACACCCGATGTTGCGGTGGGCAACCTGGGTGGGTGATATGCCGGTTCCGCATTCCTGACACCAGTCTACCGCCTGCCCCCATTCCCTGTTCCGCAACAAAACCCAGATTCCCGTGCGGGTGCGCGCGGAGTGCGGAGCAAGTTTCATGTTCAGAATTCAAAGCCCTGTTTTACTGGCCGGCGTTGCCATGGCCGCCCTGCCTCTGGCCGTTTCGGCCCAGTCTGCCCCTGAATCCGATGCCCTGGATCCCATCGTGGTTACCGCGACACTGGGGCCGAAGACCGTTGGGGAGAGCCTGTCTTCGGTTACGGTCATCGAGAAGGAGGATATTGATCGGCAACAGCCCGCGGAATTCCGCGACCTGCTGCGCGCCCAGCCGGGGATCAACGTGGTGTCGGACGGCAGTTACGGCAAGACTACCAGCGTATTCCTGCGTGGCGCTGGCAGCTCAGGTACCGTGCTGCTTCTCGATGGTATCCGCCTGCGCTCGGCCTCTGCGGGTATCCCACCCTGGCAGTTTTTGCCTCCCGAATTGATGGAACGGGTTGAGCTGGTGCGAGGTGCGAAGAGTTCCCTCTACGGTGCCGATGCGGTGGGTGGTGTCATCCAGGCGTTCACCCTGGAACCGGAGGCCGGGCGCCAGGGTTGGGGCGAGCTGAAAGGCGGTTCCCATGAAACCCGTGAGGCAACGGCCGGGCTGGCTGGCCGGGAAGGCCGTTCGTCGTTCCTGGCCGGTGGCGTTTATTCGGATACCGATGGCACGAACCTGCGTGCTGGCGGCGAGGACAAAGGATTCCGGAACGCTGGTGGCCTGGCCAAACTGAGCCACAGTTTTGACCAGGGCGGCGGCGCAGGACTGACGGTTTTCCAGTCTGAAGGTAATACCGAGTTTGAAGGCGGTGATACCGATTTCCTGATTCGTGCCATGGGGCTGCATCTGGAAGCGGTTGCCAGTGACTACTGGCGTACACGTATCCAGTTCTCGGAAGCTCGCGACGAACAGGATACCTTCGGAGCCAATCCCAGCACGTTCGACACCCTGTCTCGCTCCGCGCGCTGGGAAAACACCCTGACGGCCGGTGTTCATGAGCTGGTTCTGGGTACGGAGGTCATGCTTGACGAAGTGGATGGCACCAGCAATTTCACAGAAGACAGCCGGACCAACAGCGCGGTTTTCGGTCAGGGCCGTTTGAACTTTGATGCCACCGATCTGATGCTCAGTCTGCGTCTGGATGACAACGAGGCCTATGGCAAAGAGGAGACTGGCGGTGTGGCCTTCGGTCACCAGCTGGACCGCGCCCATCGCTTTCGCCTCAGCTATGCGACATCGTTCCGGGCACCCACCTTTAATGACCTTTACCTGACGGTGCCGTTCTACACCGGTAATCCTGACCTCGATGCGGAAGAGGGGCAGATGGTCGAAGCCGGTTTCTCCGGGCGATATGACCGGTGGTACTGGGACATTGCGCTTTATCAGAACGACGTGAAAGACCTGATTACCTACGTGTCGGACCCGGTGACCTTTGAGGGCACCATGGAAAACGTCGAGACGGCCAGAATCCGTGGCGTTGAGGTTTCTTCCGGTATCGAGACGGCTGACTGGAATCTGGCGGCAGCAGTAACCTACGCGGATACCGAGAATCGCGATACCGGCGCCCGTTTACCACGCCGCGCGGAAAAAAACGTGCGTCTGGATATTGATCGCCTGTTCTCCCAGTGGTCGGTGGGCGCCAGCTTTATTGCCGAGAGTGACCGCTATAACGATGCGGCAAATACCAGTCTGCTGCCGGGCTATGGCACGGTAGACCTGAGAGCGGCCTGGAATTTCCAGCCTGGCTGGTCGGCCTCATTCAAGGTCGATAACATGCTGGATCGTCGGTATGCCACCAGCATCGGATATGACAGTGCGACCTTCGCGCCCTTTGATTATCTGGCCGCCGGACGAACCTTCATGGCCTCGGTGCGCTATGATTTCCAACAGTAAATTCATTGATCTGAGAGGCTCCCGCCCTCTATGAGGCACCTATGGCTCGCTGCACTGTGTGTACTGTCTCTGCTTGCGCCCTCGTTGGCGCAGGCCCAGGGACCCTGCGTACGCGATGCACTGAACCAGAAGGTATGCCTGGCCGAGCCAGCGCAGCGTATTGTTTCTTTGTCACCGGGTGCCACTGAGCTGTTGTTCTCCGCCGGTGCCGGCGAAAAGGTCGTTGCGGTGAGTGCCTGGAGCGACTACCCGCCAGAGGCGGAGAACTTACCGCAGGTGGGCGACAGCAATCGCCTGGACCTGGAAGCCATTGTTTCGCTGGCACCGGACCTGGTGGTGGCCTGGGTGGATGGCAATTCCCGCAGCCAATTGGAACGGCTGTCTGACCTTGGTATTTCCGTATTCTGGCTAGCCCCGCGAACGTTTGACGACATTGCCGCGGCGGTATCGGATCTGGCGTTGCTGACGGGTTCACCGGATCTCGGCAGTGAGCGGGCCGAAGCGTTTCGTGCAGAAATAGTCAAACTTAAAGCTCAGTATGCCGATGCCAGACCGGTTATGGTGTTCTACCAGATATGGGACCAGCCACTGATGACCGTGAACCGGGACGAGCTGATCAGCAAGGCCATAACCCTGTGCGGCGGAGTGAATGTGTTTGGCGGGCTGCCACGGCTGGTGCCCCGGATCAGCCGGGAGGCGGTTCTCGAAGCCAACCCTGAAGTCATTATTACCGCCGGATCGTCAGACGACAGGCAGTGGCTGGAGGCCTGGCGTGAGTTTCCGGGCCTGGCAGCGGTAGCCGCGGGCAACCTCTTCCTTGAACCACCTGACCTGCTGGCACGCCCGACGCTACGTATGGCAGAGGGTGCCATGCACCTGTGCCAGACCCTGGAGCAGGCCCGTGCCAATCTCTAGCCCTTCCAAGCCCCTCCTGATTCTGCTGCTGGCGGGCTTTCTGGCGGCACTGCTCTCCGTCAGCATTGGCAGTACGTCCATCGGTTTTGGTGACACTCTGAGGGTGATCACCGGCAGTGGCACCGAGTTGCAGCAAACGCTGATTCTGGAGCTGCGCCTGCCTCGCACCCTGAGCGCGTTCGCAACTGGCGGATTGCTGGCCGTGGCCGGGGCACTGATGCAGGTATTGTTGCGAAATCCCCTGGCCGATCCTTATGTGTTGGGGCTTTCTGGTGGCGCGGCAGTGGGTGCGTTATTGGCCATGCTGGCCGGCGCTGCCGGTTTTCTGGTATCCGGCTCCGCGTTTGCAGGAGCCATGCTGGCCACCCTGCTGGTGTTTGGTCTGGCTCACGGCAGTGGCAGCTGGACCCCATCGCGGCTGTTGCTTACCGGTGTGGTGGTTGCCGCCGGCTGGGGCGCCATCATTACCCTGATCCTCTCGATGACCCCGGCCAGCCGATTGCCGGGCATGCTGTATTGGTTGATGGGCGATCTTTCCCACGCCGCCACTCCGTGGCCGGGACTGATCATTCTTGTGCTCGTATGCCTGATGGTGTTTCCGCTCGGCCGGGCCCTGAACGTGCTGGCACGGGGCTCCCTGCAGGCGGCGGCGCTGGGCGTTTCGGTGCGGCCACTGGAATGGTCGATCTACCTGATGGCCAGCCTGCTGACCGCAGCCGCCGTCACCATGGCCGGTTCGGTTGGTTTCGTTGGCCTGGTGGTACCGCACATGTTGCGGCTGGTGCTGGGCAACGACCAGCGCCTGATTCTGCCGGCCTGCGCACTGGCGGGCGGTACGCTGCTGGTGCTGGCGGATACCCTGGCGCGGGTGGTGATTGCGCCGGAGCAGTTGCCGGTTGGGGTGATCACCGCGCTGATCGGCGTCCCGACCTTCCTGTACCTGCTGTATAGGAGCCGATGATGACACGCCTGGCAACCGAAGCGCTGATTATCGACATTCCGGGCCGCAGCTCAGGCGTTCCCCTGAATCTGGCCATCGAACCGGGACAGGTCTGGGGCGTGCTGGGCCCTAACGGTGTGGGTAAAACCACCTTGCTCCATACTCTCGCAGGATTGCGGGAGCCCAGAAGCGGAAAGCTGCTGCTTGATGGAACGCCGTTGGACGGCATCCGCCGCAAGACCGTATCGCAACGCATGGGCCTGGTATTTCAGGACCGGCAGGATGGATTCCCGGCAACGGCACTGGAAACCGCCCTGATCGGCCGCCACCCCTGGTTATCGCCTTGGCAGATGGAGAGTGGTGATGACCTCGCGATTGCTGAAAGGGCTCTAATAGAGCTGGACGTGATCCACCTGAAAGATCGCCTGGTAAACACCCTCTCCGGCGGTGAACGCCAGCGGGTAGCCATTGCTACCCTCATGACCCAAAGCCCCGAAATCTGGCTCCTGGACGAACCCACCAATCACCTGGATTTACAGCACCAGACCGCCGTTATGAAGCTGCTGCGCCAGCAGGCAGCGTGCGACCGGGGCGTGTTCATGTGCCTCCACGACCTCAACCTGGCTGCGCGATGGTGCGACCAGATCCTCCTTCTGTACCCCGACGGTCAGGCCTGCTGGGGACCGGCCCGCGACATGCTGGTGACTTCTGCACTCGAAAGCCTGTTTGGCCAGCGTTTGCTATCTGCCGAACTGGATGGTTTTCCGGTGTTTGTGCCGGGCTGAAGTGTGAGGCTTTATCCTCGAGCCCGTTATTGGTTATATAGTCACTCAAATCCCCAACAAGGCCATCACCATGACCATTGAACGTATTTCCACCAACAGCCGAATGAGCAAGATCGTAAAACACAACGGCACTGCTTACCTTTGCGGTCAGGTTGCCAAGGACCGTAACGCCGATATTCATACCCAGGTAACCGGGATGCTGGAGAAAGTGGACGAGCTGCTCGAGACCGCCGGCTCCAGCCGCGATCGAATCCTTTCGGCAACCATTTACCTGGCAGACATGGCCGATTTCAAAGCCCTGAACGAGGTGTGGGACAACTGGGTGCCTGAAGGTACGGCGCCGGCCCGGGCCTGCGTTCAGGCTCAGATGGCGTCGCCGGAGTTGCTGGTGGAAATCTCGGTGATTGCCGCAACGTCCTGACGGCAGCCGGGAAGGTCTGGCGATTTGTCGGCCTGAGAAGTCGGCCGTTTATTTCTGGTAGGAACAGGAGCACACCATGGCGTCCCCACTCGTAACCACCGACTGGTTGCAGGAAAACCTCGATAACGAACGGTTGGTTCTTATCGACGCGAGTATGGCCACGGTTATTGGCAAGGAGCCGATCGTTTATGATCACCCGGTGTGGATACCGGGGAGCTTCCAGATTGATCTGGAGGGAACGCTCTGCAATACGGAATCGTCCCAGCTCCATGCGTTTCCTACCGAGGAACAGTTCACTCAGGAAGTTCGCAGGCTGGGCATAACGCCTGAAAGACTGGTGGTGCTTTACGACAACCAGGGAATCTATTCCGCTCCCCGGGCCTGGTGGATTCTGCGGTCGATGGGCCTCGAACAGGTTTTCGTGCTCGATGGTGGCCTGCCACAGTGGTTGGCAGAGGGGCGTGAGACGGTGTCGGCCCCGATTAATAGTGCGGCTTCCGCCGGGAACGTGGCGGGCCGTCTGGACCGCGGACGGGTTCGGGATTCCGCCTTCGTGCTACAGCATCTGGACGACGAGCGAGTTTCGGTGATTGATGCGAGATCCCGGGCGCGGTTCCTGGCTCAGGCCCCGGAACCCCGCCCGGGAGTGCGCGGCGGCCATATTCCGAACTCACTCAGTCTTCCGTTTACCGAGGTGCTGGATGGTTACCGGTTTAAGCGGGTCAGTGAGCTGGAGGCAAAGTTCAGGCATCTCGGTACGAACCTTCAGCCCGGAGACGGGCATCAACTGGTGTTTTCCTGCGGTTCCGGCATCACCGCCTGCATCATTCTGCTGGCGGCCGAGCTGGCCGGGTATGACCAGCTCTCTCTTTACGACGGTTCCTGGGCGGACTGGGGCAGCGACGAATCCCTGCCGGTGGCTTGAGCCCGGGGGATTTCGGTTATTCCGGCCTGTCAGGCCATGCGCTTCATGATCCGGTCTCCCAGCAGGTACTGATGCGCCAGGGCAGCTGCTACGTGTACGCCAATCATGAGCCACAACACGTTGGCCAGCACTTCATGAACCTCTTCCCCGCTGTCTTCCAGCCACTCGATTTCCGGGCCGTAGCCAAAGACTGTCCAGCCGAAAAAGGTAACAGGATCGCCTTCACCGAGGGAGGATGCGAGCCCTGACAGCGGCATCAGGATCATCAGGGCATAGAGCGCAATGTGCCCGAGCTTGGCCATGGTCGCCCATTGAGCCGGTGGTGTTATACGTGCGCGGTTAAGCCAGCGCCAGAGACCGCGAAAGATAACCAGCCCGAAAATGGTCAGGCCCAGGGTCTGGTGCCAGGCCATAAGCGACGCATCAGAGAGTGTGTGCTCCAGGGCTTCAAACCAGACTTCGCTGGCAAGCATTACCAGCAACATAACCGCCATTATCCAGTGCACAGCCCGGGAAACGGCACCATAGCGGTTGTCAGCGTCCATCAGTGTCATCGCGATTCTCCTTGATCAAAGGCTGACGGGGCACCTCTCGGGCCCCGCGCTGGCTGTTGGTAATCAGCTCCGGTGTCCGCCGCGAACCGGGGCACCGTACTGGTTGAACTCCTGCTCCCGGATCAGATTCTGCTCGGCATCTCGCAGTTGGACCCGGTATGTGCCATCCGACGTTTCCTCAACGGACACATCCACGCCCGGGCCGAAGCGTCTTAGCGCCTGGCCGTAAGCCATGATGCGCATTTCGTCGGTGCTGTATTGCTTCAGATCGGAACCCATGGATTTGCCGTGGTGGCGATTCTCGTAACGATCGTCACAGTCACCTCGCCCGTAGTCGTCATCGGCAGACGCAAGCAGTGGCGTGGCGCCGAGTATCGCGGCGATGGAGAGAGCAGCAATGGTGGTCGTTTTCTTCATGGTCGAACTCCTTGGTTGGTTAAACCCATGACGGAATGTCATTGTTGGTCGGGAGTTATTCCATCAAGGAAACGTCGCAGAATTGTCTCGGTGACCCACCGACTTTGTCGCAACTTGTCGCAAGGCAGGGATTTGCGACGGTTTTTGACAAGATCGCGCCCAAGCGGGAAGTCGACTCCCCTATAATCAGGGCAGACGGTAATTCAACGGAGTAACGAGTGAGCGACTCTCCCACAATCCTGGTGGTCGATGACCACCGGGACATTCGAGATCTGGTCGGCCGCTATTTGCAGGAGCATGGCCTGCGCGTGCTGCTGGCGGATGGCGGCGATGCCTTGAAGCGCCAGTTGCGACAGCACTCCATCGACCTGGTTGTGCTGGACATCATGATGCCCGGGGACGATGGCCTCACGCTCTGCCGTTACCTTCGTGAGCACACCGAGTTGCCTGTTATTCTGCTTACAGCCATGAGCGAGGAAACCGATCGCATTGTCGGCCTCGAAATGGGCGCCGACGATTACCTCACCAAACCCTTTAACCCCCGGGAGTTGTTGGCCCGCATAAAAGCAGTTCTGCGCCGTACCACAGCGCTGCCACCGCAACGCAGCCCCATGGCCGGGCAGTCCCTGACGTTCGAGGGCTGGACGCTGGACGTCGACCGCCATCAACTCATCGATCCGGAAGGTGTCGAGGTGTCGTTGAGTACCGCCGAGTACAAGCTTCTGCTCGCCTTCCTTGAGCACGCCGGCCGCGTGTTGTCCCGTGATCAGCTGATGGACCTGACCCTCGGCAGAGAGGCGGATGCTTTCGATCGCAGCATTGATAATCATGTCAGCCGCCTGCGCCGAAAGATCGACCCGGATGCCCGCAGCCCCAGGCTGATCAAGACCATCTGGGGCGGTGGCTACCAGTGGATTGCTGCGGTCGAAGGGGCTGAACAATGAGACTGTGGCCACGGCGCGCCGGTGGGCAGCTGGCGCTGTTATTGATTCTGGTGCTGCTGGTGGCCCAGGTTATCACCATCGTTATTCTGGCGGGTGAGCGCCAGGGAGCGTTGCGCAGTGCCAGTCTGGAACACGTCCTCCAGCGGGTGGCCGATGGCTATACCCTGGCCGATACTACCGATCCGGAACGGCAGGAGCGCATCCTCCGGGCACTCTCCAGCCCGACCCTGCGGCTTTCGATCGATCCTGCGCCCTATCTGACCGAGGACCGGGTCTCCGGCATGACGCGCCGGCTGGCCAAGGAATTGGAACTGCCGGTGGAGCAGGTTCGGACAGCCATGGAGGCTGACGAAGACGATTGCATGCCGGATCGCGATGAACATCGGGACCGTGAACGGCATGACGATGAAGATGATGAGCACCACGAGTATGAAGAACACCGTGACGAGGACGACCATCGGGATGACCGGCACGAATGCCCCCCGGTCCTGGGGGTTTCCCTGGCCTTGTCCTCCGGCCAATGGTTCAACGCTCGGGCCCGACCACCAGCGCCCTCCTGGTTGTGGTTGAAGGCTACGCTCACCAGCGTAGGGATTACCGCTGTGCTGCTCACGCTGACCCTGTTGCTGGCGGTACGTCGAATCCTGCGGCCAATGAACGAGTTGAGCCTGGCAGCCCACGCGTTCGGGCGGGGAGAGAAAGTCCGGGTTCCTGAAAAGGGACCGGAGGATGTTCGTGAGGTTACCCGCGCCTTCAACCAGATGCAGGATCAGGTCGGCCGCGCCCAGGAAGACCGGGCAAGGCTGCTGGCGGCTCTCGCTCACGACCTGAGGACACCCATTACCTCCATGCGGCTGCGGGTTGAAATGCTGCCGGAAGGTGAGGACAGGGACCGTCTTCTCGATTCCCTCAGGGAAATGCAGCATCTTGCCGAAGCTACCCTCGATTTCATCCGGGGCACCACCACCGAACAGCACCGTCGCTATGATCTGGCGACCCTGCTGGACAGCCTGTGTGGTGATCTCCAGGAAATGGGCTTGGCGGTGCACTGCGATGACAGCCCGAGATGTGTACTCCAGGGGCAGCCTGAAGCCGTCAAACGTGCCCTGCGTAATTTGATTGAGAACGCGGTTAATTATGGCGAGCAGGCGGAAGTAACACTGGCAACCACAGACACAGAAGCGGTTGTCACGATTGTTGATCAGGGCCCGGGTATTCTGGAGGCGGACCGGGAACGGGTTTTTGAACCCTTCTATCGGCTGGAACACTCACGCAGCCGCGAAACCGGTGGCGCAGGCCTGGGCCTGGCTATCGCCCGCACCCTGATTCGGGGGATGGGTGGCGATATCCGGCTGGGTGCTGGCCCGGGAGGTCAGGGCCTGCAGGTTTCGGTGACCTTGCCCAAAACCAGGTAGGGCCTGTCAGAACAGCACTTCGGCACGGGCAAACCCCAGGGCGTCGAGTGCCTCGACGGTCGCATCCAGGTTTGCGTAGCTGCAGACATGATCGTCGTCTGAGATCAGGAAAAAGGTCTTTCCTTCAATATCCTTAAAAAGTATGACCCATTCGTGCGCATTCGAGGGGGATCGTACGATTTTCACGGAATCAACACGGTTTTCTTTCCGACGGGCTTTAATTTCATGCTTTTTCATCGTTTCTTCTTCTCTTAATCCCTCGCCAGCTCAATCCTGCCAACTGCCGGGCTCAGGCGTGGTAAACCGTTTGACCTTGTCTGGTGGTGCGCAGCTGGGGTTCATTTGTTCATCAGTCAATAATAGGTAGCTGTCCCGGTGGGCCGTGCCCACGGGAATGGCACCCTCTTTGGTGAAGCAGGGTAGCTCAATCTGATCGGCGACGAGGAGATAGCTGTCCTCGGTTTCGCTCATCCACAACCAGGCAT
>NZ_DDOI01000063.1:21498-22512 GCF_002341575.1 Marinobacter sp. UBA2498
ACCGGTAAAGAAGCTGAAATGGGTGAAGTCGCGTTTGGAAAACAGCAGGAACTGCTCCCGGAAGTCGATCATGCCGAGCTGCCCGCCGGGCGGGATATGCTGTTCTGCGGCGGCCAGCACGTTGCGAGGAGTTCGAAGCGGCTCAAGAATTCGATAGCCCCAGGTGCCCAGCAGCAGCCAGGTGATCATCATGGCCAGAAACAGACGCCCCAGCGCACGGGAGCGCCAGAACCCGAACAGGGTGATCAGCCAGGCCAGTCCTATGACGAAGACGAACGTCCCCGCCTCGTGCAGTTTGGCCGGGTCGGTGCTGTAGTCAGCCACTTTTTCAACCAACCTGGGGTGGTCGTTCCAGGCCAGGACGCCAACCGCCATCAACGCGATACCGAGCAGTAACTGCACACCTGTCAGGAGCGGCGGAAACCACCCCGCCGGTTTCTGGCTGCTGAGCAGCGGGGCGAGAATCAGCGCCAGCATGGGCAATGCTGGCAACAGGTAAACACCGCGCTTGCCGGGGCTGAGGCTGAAAAACACGATGACCAGGGCAATCCAGCCCAGAAGTACAGGAATAATCGGCCGGTACCGGGCGGTTTCAGACAGGGGCCGGATCAAGGCCAGCAGCAACAGCGGAAGAGGAAACCAGAGCGAGGGGATGACGCTGGTGAGGTAATAGTACCAGGGCTGGATATGGCCCCATGAGTCGGCATAGCGCTCGCCGGTCTGCTTGAACAGGATATTATTCCGATAAGCCAGGGCCTCTTCGGTGCCGAGATTGTTAACGTAAAGCACCATGGGAATCAGCCAGGCGGCAACCACTGCCAGCATGGCCAGCGGGCCCAGTGCGCAGCGCCAGGTGAGCGTGCCACGGAACAATGCGCGATCGCGAAGCTTCATGACCACGATCGGAATGAGCATCAGCGCCGGCAGGAAGCCAACCCCTTTGGTGATGATCCCGAGCCCCATAAACGCCCAGCCAACGAAGTACCAGCCCCAGGCGGGCCCGGTGAAAAAGTG
>NZ_DDOI01000063.1:22604-22826 GCF_002341575.1 Marinobacter sp. UBA2498
GAGCCCCATAAATGCCCAGCCAACGAAGTACCATCCCCAGGCGGGCCCGCTAAAAAAGTGTCGGATCAGGCCGTAGCAGGCAACCGCAATCCAGCAGGCGACCATGGCGTCGATCTGGGCTTTCTGGGCCTGGATCACGAACTGGGGCGCAAGCATCAGCAACATGACCGCGATGGCACCGGTTCGCTGGTTCCACAGGCGGGTGCCCAGATCAAAGACCAG
>NZ_DDOI01000063.1:23047-35080 GCF_002341575.1 Marinobacter sp. UBA2498
CCGGGTAGAACTCACCACCCCGCATGGGGATCAGCCATTGCCCGGAGGCGACCATTTCGCGGGCCACTTCCGCGAACCGCGGTTCGTCGGCAGGCCAGGGGGAACGTAGTCCGATCCCGGTAAAAATCACGACTGCGGCAAAGGCCAGCAGTAACAGCAGGAGTTGATTGCGGGACAGGTTAAACACGGTGTCCGGCAGGTGGCGGACGAAGGGTGATGCAGGCATGGTTCGGTCTCAGAGAGAGTCGGAAACGGAATCGGCCAGCGTCCTGGCCCTCTGGTTGTGATAGAGAAAAGCACCAATCAGCGAGGCGAGAATGAAAAAGCCGATGCTCACGGCAAGCTGATAGGCATTGGCATTGCCGATACCGGCACCGGCCAGGGCAAACACCAGCATCTGGGGCAGATAGCCCAGGGTGCTGCCGAACAGGAACGGTGAGAAACGGATCCCGGAGCAGCCTGCGACAAGGTTGGTCACCAGGTTACTGCCCACCGGCAGCAAACGCACCATGAGAACCTTCAACAGCGTCTGCTCCCGGAACAGGCGATCAAACTGCTGCATGCGATGGCTGAACCGCCGGCTCAATGGCGTTCGCAGCAGCCAGCGGGCGGTCAGGAAACAGCCGGTGGCCCCGATGGCGGCGGCCAGGGTCGACAGCAGTGTCCCGTTGAACCCGCCCAGCGCAAAACCCAGCACGAAGGCGAGCAACTGGCGTGGAGCGCCGAGGCCGGTAAACAATGCGCCGGCGAGGGTAATCACCACCAATCCGCCGACACCATGGCTGTGGAGATAGTTCGCCACTTCATTCTGGTCGGCAATGAAGTCGAGCCAGCCGTTGTGGATGGTCAGATAGCCAACCAGCACCAGGGCGGCGAAGGCCAGCCAGCGGGAACCGTTGATCATGTCAGGAGCGCTCCGCCACCGATCCCTGTGGATCGGCCTGACCGGCACTGCTGATAACAGGAACCCGGGTGCGGTGCAGCAACCAGAGTACACCGAGCAGGTCCAGGATGCCGGCCCAGGTCCGGTTCCAGGCGTTGTATTTGGAAATCCCGGCGATGCGTGGGCGGTGGTTTACCTCCACGATGGCAATGTCACCGCCGATCCCGCGTACCAGCGCCGGGATGAATCGGTGTCCGTGATCGAACCAGGGGAGTTTGAGGAAGGTTTCCCGGGGAAACAGCTTCAGGCCGCAACCGGTATCGGGCACGCCATCATGAAGCAGTGCATCCCGCACGCGATTGGCCAGGCGGGACTGGAAGCGCTTCCACGCAGTGTCCTTGCGATTCTTGCGATAGCCGGCAATACAGAAGTCCGGGTTCCGCATGGTGTTGGCTTTCTGCAGCATGGCGGGAATGTCGGCCGGATCGTTCTGGCCATCGCCATCCATGGTAACAATCAACCTGCTCCGGGCCTGTCGGATACCCGATGCCAGGGCACCGCTCTGGCCGATGCTGCGCTCGTGGCGAATGGTCAACAACCGGCCGCCGAGGGCCCGGGCTGTCCGAACGGCTGTGTCCAGCGTGCTGTCTGTGCTGCCATCATCCACCAGCACCACCTCAAAGCCGTGATAGTCACGCATTACCCCATAGGCCTCGGTCAGCAGGGTAGCGATGTTGGCTTCTTCATCCTTGGCCGGTATAACCAGCGAAAGAGTTCTTTCCTGACCCATGTAAAGACATCCTCGAAAACGGAATATCAACCGGGCCGTCTGTCGGCCCTGTTCAATTGGGCCGGAGTATCCTCCTCAAACCTTAAAACAATCTTAAACCTTCTTGAGACGAGAGGTGGCACGGGCCGGGAGCCAGATGCTGACGCACAGGCCCGAGTTGCCATCCGGCCGGTCGCCCAGGGTGAGCTGGCCACCATGAAGTTCAGCGATGCGCCTGGCGATGGCCAGCCCGAGACCCGCGCCACCACCGAGTCGCTGGTCCAGCCGGACAAAACGGCTCAAAGCCCGCTCACGTGCCTCGGCTGGGATGCCGGGGCCCTGGTCGCACACGGTTATATGGTATCCCTCACCGGCAGGCGTGAGGTGTGTTTCGATGCTTGTGTGTTCGGGGCTGTACTGGATGGCGTTCGCCAGCAGGGAGCGCATGAGCGTGTTGATCAAGGCGCTGTGGCAGGAGACCAGGGCCTGACCGGCATCGTCCTGCAGCACGGGGTCGATGTCCTTTTTCAGGGCCAGCGGTGCCACATCGGCAATGCTCTGTTCCACGATGGCAGACAGGTTGTGGTATTCCGGGGTGAAATCGGCACCAGAGTCGACGCGGTTGAGCAGCAGCATCTGCTCAACCAGGTGCACCATGCGGTCCACGGACTGGATCAGACCGCCGTATTGCTCCGGGTCGTTCTCGTAGACTTTTTCCAAATTCAGGCGCAGGGCCGTAAGCGGTGTCCTCAGTTCGTGGGCGGCATCGGCAGAAAACCGCCTCTCCCGTTCCAGGGCCTGGTTGAGGCGCCGGAGCAGACCATTCACCGCCTGCACCAGACCGGCGACTTCCTTGGGCGCCTGCCGGTCGTCCAGTGGGTGTATATTTTCCGGGGCCATGTTGCGGATTGGGCGCTCAAGCTTTAAAAGCGGCCTGAAACCGAGCTGGATGGCGGCACTGGCGGCAAGTAACAGCAGGGGCAGGGCAATCAACAGGGGCAGAATGTTCCCCAGGGCCAGCTCCTCGCTGAGCTCTTCACGAATATCCTCACGCTGTGCCGTCCGTATCCAGAAACCCGTAGTCGGGTCCTGAAGCGTGAATACGCGCCAGCGAAAGCCGCTGGACTCTGCCCAGGAGTAACCGGGTGTCAGGCCTTCGGTGTCGTCGGCTTTGAGCGTATCCAGCAGCGGTTCGCGTTCCGGGGTCCAGACCTCGAACGCCAGCTTCTTTTCATATTTATGCCCGGTGCCGCCCGGCAAGATTTCGTTATTGTCGGCTTCGAAATCGACTCCTGGCGTGTCGGGCCGGGGCAGTTCCAGGGTTTCGCTCAGGGTTTTTGGCAGTTGCTCGACAGACTGGGTGTCGGCCAGGTGCTGTACCAGTCCCTGGACGATCCGCGTGCTCTGTGCCAGCTCGGCGTCAAACAGCTCCTCGAGCTCGTGGTTGCTTTCGATGTAGCTCCAGGCCGCAGCAACAAGTGCAATCAGCAGAACGGTGGAGGTAACCAGCAGGGTCAGTGTGCGGGTCAGGGACATTCGGTCACCCTGGCGGCAGCCTGGCTGTCGAGCAGATAACCGACACCGCGTAGGGTCCGAATGGTTTCCTTGCCAACCCTGCGACGCAGGTGGTGGATGTGCACCTCCAGGGCGTTGCTTTCCGCGCCGTGGTCCCAGCCGTAAAGCTGTTCTTCCAGCCGTCGTCGTGTGGCTACCTGATCCGGGTGTCGCATCAGGTAGTGAAGAATCTGGAATTCACTGCGGGGCAATGTGGTGGTTTCGCCGCCGCTGGTCAGTTGTCCGTTGTCCGGGTTGAGCACCAGTTGGCCCACCGTCAGACCGTTCTGCGGCACCGAGGAGCCCCGACGTGTGACTGCCCGGATTCTGGCCTTGAGCTCCGCCATGGCGAAGGGTTTGGTGAGGTAGTCATCGGCGCCGGCATCCAGGCCGGTCAGTTTTTCATCCAGACCGGAACGGGCAGTCAGGATGATCACCGGCGTTTGCACGCCCTGTTTCCTGGCTGCCTTCAGGATGTCCAGGCCATCAACGCGGGGCAGAGTCAGGTCCAGTATTGCCAGATCAAAGTGCTCGCTGGTGAGTGCACCCAGGGCCTGCTGGCCGTCGTCGAGCCAGTCCACCGTGTTCTGTCCGTCACGCAACATTCCCAGCATGGTGTTGGCCAGGTGATGGTCGTCTTCTACAAGCAATATCCGCATGGCAGGTCCTGTTACCGGTCTGGTGATCATTCTGGCACAGAAATCTTAAGGCCAGCTTAAGAAAACTTCCGGCTGTTCTTAAGCCCTGGTTAAGGCTGGAGCCCTAGTCTGGTAGGCGTACCTTAAGGGAGGCCTTTTATGACAGACCCGCTGATGATGTCCACATGTTGTCCCCCGGATTCCGAGGAGGTGGTTCCGGTCATCCGTTGTGCCGGTCGCTGGTTTAACGAGATCCGTCCAGACACGGCAATGGCCGAGACGGTTGCGGGTTTTATTCGCCGCCGCTTCCTGCATGCCTATGGCGCAGAGCCTTCTCTGCGCATACCGGCGCTCCTGGCCCTGACCACGGCTCAAGGCAGCCTTCTGGCGGCGGTCGGTGTTCGCAACGCCGCGCTGGAAAAGCTGTTTCTGGAAGATTATCTGTCGGTGCCGGTGGAGTCGGTGATGCCGGTTGCGGGCATCGAGCGACATCGGATCGCGGAGATTGCCCATCTGGCGGGCGTTGAAGCCGGCGTCAGCCGTTTCCTGTTTGCCTCGTTGTCGGTGTGGCTGGATGGGGCCGGTTATGACTGGGTGGTGTGCACCGGCACGGATCAGCTACGCAACAGTTTCCATCGCCTGGGCATTGCCACTCAGGTCCTGGCGACTGCCGATCCCGCCATGTTGCCCGATGGCGGTGCCGGCTGGGGGCGTTATTACGATCATCATCCGGTGGTGATGGCCATTCGTGTCGCCGATGGCATGTCCGCACTGCGGACCGCCGGTTTGCTCAGATTGATTCAGCCGGTTGAGTCCGAACCCCCCGGGGAAGAAGCGATGGCAGGAGGTTCCTATGGCCACATTGCCTGAACTTCTGCAACGCCAGGCGGCCGACCAACCCTCACAAACGGCGCTCCAGGGGCCGGAGTCGGCCTTCACTTACGCTCAGATGATACAGGCGGCCGAGGCTCTCGCCGACCAGTTGACCCGCCTTGGTGTGCGCCGGGCCGGCCTGTGTGGCGACAACTCCGTGGCGTGGATTCTTGCCGATCTGGCCTGTTTGCTTGCCGGGGTGGTGTGTGTCCCCGTGCCGGTGTTTTTTTCACGGACCCAGACGGAACACCTGACTGAACGAGCTGGCCTTGATTGCCTGTTGTCAGGGGGCGCAAGCAATGGCGGTGAGCACATTGGCCATGGTGTCTGGCTAAGGCATTTGCCGGTAACAGCGGCAGCCGCCTGGATGCCGGAGCAGACCGCGAAGATAACCTTTACGTCCGGCAGTACAGGCAACCCGAAGGGCGTCTGCCTGTCGGTGGCCCAGATGAAGGCCACCACGCTGGCCTTGCAGGAGCGTCTTGAGGGCGTCGACCTTGAGCGGCACCTGTGCATCCTGCCACTGGCCACATTGCTGGAGAACATTGCCGGGGTTTATCTGCCATTGCTTATGGGCAGTACGGTAATGGTCGCCCCCTTGCAGGATCTGGGCATGACCGGAAGCAGTGGGCTGGACATCGGCCGGCTGGTGCAGGGCATCAACGAACACCAGCCGCAGTCCCTGATTCTGGTGCCGGAACTGGCTATGGCGCTGGTGTCTGCGGCCGAACAGAAACAGCTGGACAGTAATTCTTTCCGGTTTCTGGCGGTTGGTGGCGGACGGGTTTCGTCCGACCTGCTTGCCAGGGGCCGCGCGGTCGGCCTGCCGCTTTATGAGGGTTATGGGCTTTCCGAGTGCAGCTCCGTGGTTGCATTGAACGTGCCTGGAACCGAACGCGAAGGTGCGGTGGGTAAACCGCTCTCCCATGTTCGGGTACGGGTGGATGACCGCGGACACATTCTGGTGGCCGGGAACACCCACCTGGGTTACCTGGGGGATGAACCGGCAGGGGATGAATGGCTGGATACCGGTGACCTGGGTTCCCGGGATGCCGGGGGTTTCCTGTCGGTGAGCGGTCGCGCGAAGAACCTTCTGATTACCAGCTTTGGTCGCAACATCAGCCCGGAATGGCTGGAGAGTGAACTCATCCAGGCGATAGGTGCCCGCCAGGCGGTGGTGTTTGGTGATGGCGATCCCCGCCCTTCCGCCCTCGTTGTTGTGCAGGATGGCCGCTCACCCGATGCGTTGCGCTCGCAGCTGGACGTTCTGAACAACAATTTGCCGGACTACGCTCGTTTGTCCGGTGTCTATATCCGCCGTCAGCCATTGAGCCAGGCCGAGGGCTACCTGACTGCAAACGGCCGGCCTGTTCGCCAACAGATTCAGGCGGATCTGCCAACGCTGCTGGCCGGCGCATTTCCGATTTTCATGAACCTTTCGATATCCAATTCTGAACTTTCAAACCCGCCAGGAGGATCTTTCATGGCATTTTTCGATCGACTGCAGTCCGAAACTGCACGAGCCCGCGCCCACGTAACCGGTGCGCCTGTTATTGAGGCCATCCGCGAGGGCCGGTTTGACCTCAATGGCTATACCTGGTTTCTCACCCAGGCGTATCACCACGTGAAACACACCGTGCCCCTGATGATGGCCTGCGGTGGCCGCTTGCCCGAGCGTCTGGAATTTGTGCGAAAGGCGTTGGTGGAATACATCGAGGAGGAGTATGGCCACCATGAGTGGATCCTCAACGATCTTGCGGCCTGCGGAGAGGACAAGGAAGCCATTCGTCATGGCAGCCCGGATACCTCTATCGAGCTGATGGTCGCCTACCTCTATGACCGCATTAACCGCGGTAACCCGGCCGCCTTTTTCGGCATGGTTCAGGTGCTTGAGGGAACGTCGATCGAGCTGGCGACGCCGCTCGGTGAAGCCATCCAGAAACAGCTTGGCCTGCCCAAAGAAGCGTTCAGCTACCTCTACTCCCATGGTGCTCTGGACCAGGAGCATTTCGAGTTCTTCCGGAACCTGATGAACGAAATCACCGATCCGGATGACCAGCAGGCCATTATCGAGGCGGCCCGTATGGTCTACCGGCTTTACGGCGACATGCTGCACAGCATTCCCGTGCCCGAGAATCGCAAGGAGCGGCGCCATGAGGCTGCATGATCGGGTGTTCCTGCTTCTGGGTGGCACCGGCGGTATAGGAAAGGCGCTCGTAGAGCCGTTGGTCAGGGCAGGTGCTCGGGTGATTATCGCTTCCCGGCACCCGGAAAAGCTCGAACATCGGGAGGGTGTCTCGCTCGTACATCTGGATCTTGCGGCGCCGGACCTCGACCAGCAGCTGGTTCGGCTCGGCGATGCCTATCCGGATATTGATGGCGTTATCCACTGTGCCGGCCAGAACTGCTTTGCCAGCCTGGGCAATATGACAGTCAATGAACTGGACGCCCAGATTGCCGTCAATCTCCGGTCAGCGATGATTGTCGCCAGGCATTTTGCACCAAGGTTTGAAAAAGCCGAACAGGGAGCGCTGGTGTTCGTGGGGTCCACCTTTGGCAGCATCGGTTTCCCCGGCTACACCGCATACTGCGCCAGCAAGTTTGGTCTGCGCGGTTTCAGCGAAGCCCTGCGCAGGGAACTGGCCGATACCCCGGTTCAGGTGATCTATGTGGCCCCCCGCGCCACTGCCACGGACATGAACCCGGAGGCCGTGAACGAGCTGAACCAGGCACTTGGCAACGCCATGGACGCGCCTGAAGCGGTGGCGGCGCAGATTCTGGCGGCCATGGAAAATGACGATCGCCGGCGTTTTCTGGGCTGGCCCGAGAAGTTGTTCGTGGTCATCAACGGCATCCTGCCCAAAATTGTCGACAAGGCGATGCTGAAGCAACTGCCGGTGATCCGGCGGTTTCTGAATCCGGGAGTGTTGTCATGAAACGTGTTTTATTGATGGTCCTGTGTCTGGCTGCCCAGCCGCTCTGGGCGGCTGCTCTTGAGACCGAGCTGGCCGACATCCAGCATCGCTGGGCCGAGATCCAGTATCAGGTACCGGAGGACGAAAAAGAGAAAGCCTTCGAGGGCCTGGCTGACGAGGCGGAACAGTTTGTTGCCCATTATCCGAACCGGGCAGAGCCGCTGATCTGGCAGGGTATTGTGTTGAGCACCTACGCCGGTGCCAAAGGTGGTCTCGGTGCCCTGGGCCTGGTCAAGGACGCCCGGAGATCCCTGGAAGCGGCCCTGGCAATCGATCCTGAAGCGCTGGATGGCTCGGCTTACACATCCCTTGGCAGCCTTTATTACCAGGTCCCCGGCTGGCCACTGGGCTTCGGTGATGACGACAAGGCCCGTCAGTATTTGCAGAAAGCATTGGCGATCAATCCTGATGGTATGGATGCCAATTTCTTCTTTGGCGATTTTCTGCTGGACCAGGGCGAGCCGGAACGGGCCCGGAGCTATCTGCAGAAAGTCCTCGAAGCACCCGACAGGGCGGGCCGCGACGTCGCTGATGCCGGTCGGCGGGAAGAAGCCAGGAACCGCCTGGGCTCGCTCTGATTCGTCGTCTCCGGAATCGGTTTGCTTCCTGTCAGCGTGGGCTACACTCTTTTATGAGCAGGGTGATTCGTCCGTTGGGAGGACAGGGTGTCCAAGGCGTCAAGGTCCGGCAACGGGCAGCAAACCGGTTTGTCTGCCCGTTTTTTCCAGAAACTGGCCTCAGGGGTGCCTGGCGTCCTTTTCATCTATTGGCTGGATGCAGACCGAGAGTCCCATCGTTGTCCCTTCATCAGTGAACGTGTTCAGGCACTTTTTGGCATAGCCCCGTGGGATCTGAATGACAACGCGGATCCGATTTTTGCGATGATCCACCCCGACGACGTTGAGGCCGTCATGGAGAGTATCCGTGTCTCTGCGGATACCCTGAAAACCTGGTCGTATCGCGCGCGGCTCAGACTGCAGAATGGCGACTACGAGTGGTTCGAGGTGAGCTCCGAGCCGGAGCGGCAACCCGATGGCAGTACCCTCTGGTACGGTCAGTTCCATAACATCCAGCATTACAAAAACCTGGAGCAGAGCCTCCGAGAGAGCGAGGCGGAGTTTTCCTTCCAGGCTGGTTTCCAGAGGCTCATTGCCCGCCTTTCCACCGAATTCATCAATCTGGGCTTTGGCACCATTGATCAGTGCATTGATGAGCTCCTGCGATCCATCGGCCTGTTTTTCAAGGTAGACCGGGCCTACCTGTACTGCTTTACCGACGATTACGCCGTAATGACCAATACCCATGAATGGTGCAGGGACGGTGTCCCTGCCCTGATTGAGACCCAGCAAGAGGTACCGATCGAGGATTTTCACTGGTGGCAGGAACAGATCGAGGGCATGGTCAGTGGCAGCCGCGTGGTGTTCATCGAAGATGTCGATCGACTGCCGCGGGAGGCCGCACCCGAGCGGGCTCTGCTTCAGGAGCAGGGCGTATCTTCCATGTTCTGTGTGCCCATCCGGGTGCGTGGACGGGTCACCGGGTTTTTCGGCGTTAACTCCCTGCGTCGACGAAGCTGGCGTCTGGATCAGGCCGATCTGTTGATCATCGTCTCCGGCCTGTTGTCGGGTGCTCTTGAGCGCAATCGCCTGGAAGAAGAGCTGCTTAACCAGTCCATTCNNGTCGTCCATGTTCTGCGTGCCTATCCGGGTGCGCGGACGGGTGACGGGTTTTTTTGGCGTCGACTCCCTTCGCCGAAGAACCTGGCGTCTGGACCAGGCCGATCTGTTGATTATCGTGTCTGGCCTCTTGTCGGGTGCCCTGGAGCGCAATCGGCTGGAAGAGGAGCTGCTGAACCAGTCCATTCGTGATCCGCTGACCGGTCTGCATAATCGCCGCTACCTGATGCCAAGGCTGGATGAAATGCTGGGCCGGAGTAACCGTCGGGGAACTGGCGCCGCGATCATCGTCTGCGACATCGATCACTTCAAGACGATCAACGACTCCATCGGACACCTCGGGGGCGATTATATCCTCCAGCGCTTTGCTGACATCCTGGTGAGCCAGACCCGCTCCATGGATGTAATTGTGCGCTTCGGGGGGGAAGAGTTCATTGTTGTCTTCAGCGCCGTGGAGCACGGGGATGTGCGACAGCTTGTGCAGCGAATTCTCGAAGCTGTGCATGAGGAAAGGTTTGTGTTCAATGACACGGACATTCCGGTGACCGTCAGTGCGGGTGTGGCGGCGATCGAAGAGTTCGTTGACCAGCCAGCGACTCCCGATGCCTTGATTGCCCGGGCAGATGATCGGCTCTATATGGCCAAGCAGGCAGGGCGGGACTGCCTTGTTGATGCATCAGGAACATTGCGCATATAAAAAAAGATCATTTCACCTCATATTACGAAATAGTATATGCTTATATTAAATTTGATATTCGGATACTCCAGAGGTGACTGCCATGAGCAACCCGATCGTTCAGCATTTTTTTGATGAACCCACCAATACCTTCAGTTATGTGGTGCGCGACCCGGACAGCCAGGCCTGTGCCATTCTCGATTCGGTCCTGGATTTTGATTACGCCGCTGGCACCACCGACGTGCGTTCTGCAGACGAGATTATCGAGTACATCCGCAGCAACGATCTGAAGGTCGAGTGGATTCTGGAGACCCACGTACACGCGGATCACTTGTCGGCCGCGCCTTACCTGCATGAGAAGTTGGGCGGCAAGACCGGCATTGGTGCGCACATCCGAGACGTACAGGAAATATTTGGCAAGGCGTTTAACGCCGGCACCGAATTCCAGCGCGACGGCAGCCAGTTCGATCAGCTGTTCAGAGAGGGCGACACATTCGCCATCGGTGGTCTTGAGGGGCGCGTATTGCATACCCCGGGGCACACCCCTGCCTGCCTGACCTATGTGGTTGGCGATGCCGCCTTCGTGGGTGACACCCTGTTTATGCCGGATTTCGGCACCGCCCGCTGTGATTTCCCGGGTGGCGATGCCCGCACCCTGTACCAGTCTATCCAGAAGGTACTGTCTCTGCCGGCAGAAACCCGTATCTTCCTGTGTCACGACTACAAGGCGCCCGGCCGTGACGAGTATCAGCATATGACCACGGTGGCCGAGCAGCGGGAAGCAAACATCCATGTCCACGAAGGTGTTTCCGAGGAAGAGTTCGTGAAGATGCGGACCGAACGGGACGCGACCCTGGATATGCCACGGCTGATTCTGCCTTCGGTCCAGGTCAACATGCGGGCAGGCCATATGCCTCCGGCTGAAGACAATGGTCAGGTTTACCTGAAAGTACCGGTTAACCTGTTCTGAGATTCCCGATGAATCTTAAACGCTATCTGCCCATTCTGGATTGGGCCCCAAAATATGGCCGGGAACAGGCCACCAGTGATCTGGTGGCCGCGATCATCGTTACCGTCATGCTCATCCCCCAGTCGCTGGCCTATGCCCTGCTGGCAGGCCTGCCCGCCCAGGTGGGGCTGTACGCCAGTATCCTGCCGCTGGTGATCTATGCCGTGTTCGGTACCAGCCGCACCTTGTCCGTAGGACCGGTGGCGGTGGCTTCCCTGATGACCGCGGCCGCGCTGGCGCCGCTGGCGGAAGCGGGTACTCCGGAATACGTTTCCGGAGCGATTCTGCTGGCGGTCATGTCAGGCCTGATGCTGACCCTAATGGGTGTTTTCAGGCTTGGCTTCCTCGCCAATTTCCTCAGTCACCCGGTCATTTCCGGCTTTATTACCGCCTCCGGTATTGTCATTGCGGCCAGCCAGCTCAAGCATATTTTCGGGATTCAGGCCTCCGGCCACAACCTGTTGGCGATTGGCCAGTCCCTGATCCGGTCGATCGGCGATACCAATCCGGCGACCCTGGCCGTTGGCATCGGCGCGCTGCTGTTTCTGGTGCTGGCACGCAAGCGCCTGAAGCCGCTTCTGATGGCTGTGGGGCTGGCGCCGGGAAGGGCGGATATCCTGACCAAAACCGCTCCCATTCTGGCGGTTCTGGCCACCACCCTGGTGGCCTGGCAGTTCCAGCTTGATGCCCGGGGTGTGCGCCTGGTGGGCGATGTTCCCCGGGGATTGCCGGAGCTGGCTTTGCCCAGTCTGGATATGGGGCTTTGGCAGCAACTGGCGGTTAGCGCCCTGCTGATCAGCGTGGTCGGTTTCGTGGAATCGGTATCCGTCGGCCAGACTCTGGCCGCCAAGCGGCGCCAGCGAATCGATCCGGACCAGGAACTGATTGGCCTGGGCACCGCCAACCTGGGTGCCGGCTTTTCCGGCGGGATGCCGGTAACCGGCGGTTTCTCCCGCTCGGTGGTCAACTTTGATGCCGGT
>NZ_DDOI01000063.1:35209-36657 GCF_002341575.1 Marinobacter sp. UBA2498
ATGCGGCGGTGGGCATTGCCCTGGCAACGCTGTTCCTGACGCCGGCGATTGCGTATCTGCCCCAGGCGACTCTGGCGGCAACCATCATTGTTGCCGTCGCCACCCTGATCGACTTTCCGGCCCTGGGCCGCACCTGGCGTTATTCCCGGACGGATTTCGGTGCCATGCTCGCCACTATCGTGCTGACACTGGTGCACAGTGTGGAGGCGGGCCTCATCGCGGGTGTGGCCTTGTCCATCGGGCTGTTCCTGTATCGTACCAGCCGTCCTCACAGCGCGGTGGTTGGCCGGGTGCCCGGCACTGAGCACTTCCGCAATGTGCTCCGCCACGACGTGGAGCTGTGCCCCAAGGTCACCTTCCTGAGAGTGGATGAAAGCCTCTACTTCGCCAACGCCCGTTTCCTCGAGGAAACCGTGATGGATCTGTTGACCCGGGAACCGGAACTGAAAGACCTGGTGCTGGTGTGTCCGGCGGTCAACCTGGTGGATGCCTCTGCGCTGGAAAGCCTTGAAACTATCAACGAGCGCCTGAAGGATGCCGGGGTCCGGTTGCATCTTTCCGAGGTGAAAGGGCCGGTGATGGACAGGCTGAAGGGTACGGAACTGCTTTCCCACCTGGGCGGCGAGGTGTATTTGAGCACCTACGAAGCCTGGCAGCGCCTGACCGACCCTGGCAAGCTCGAAAAACAGGTCGCCTGATTAATCAGGATCCGCTTGCGCCGGGGGTGGGGCCGGCCGTTATGATGTCATTCCCGACCTGGTTTCTGCGGTATTTTCGCTATGGGCATGACTGAAAACCTGCTATCGACCAGCCAGTGGATCACCACCCTTCTGCTTTTCCTGGTCATTCTGGTCCGGGCAGTGCGTTCGATTGACTGGCAGGCGTTCCGAAAGGATAGCGCACTCCAGCATTCGTTTTTCGGGGCAGCCGTGGTGCTGGGGTTTGTCTGGCAGTTGCGGGCGGGGATTTCTCCGGGCCTGGCCATCCATATTTTCGGTATCACAGCTTTAACGTTGATGCTGGGTTGGGCTCTGGCGGTTCTTTCGGGGCTGCTGGCCCTGGTGATTACCGTGATTACCGGCCGCGAGCCGTTGCTGATGTTTGCCGCCAACGGCCTGGTTACGGTGATGGCGCCGGCACTTGTCAGTCACTGGATCATGCTCTGGGAGCGTCGGCGGGATTTCCAGAATTTTTTCGCCTACATCTTTTTCTGCGGCTTTTTCGGCGCGGGCATTTCGGTGGCCGCTGCGGGCATCGTCATGTGCCTGATGCTATGGACCAGCGGCGTCTATACCTTTGATGAGCTGGTGCATGAATACCTGCGCTATCTGCCTCTGTTCATGATTCCGGAGGGCTTTGTGAATGGCACCCTGGTGACCGGGCTGATGGTGTTTCACCCGGACCGGCTGACAACACTCGATCAGAGGCGTTACCGATAAGCCCATCCC
>NZ_DDOI01000063.1:36778-40825 GCF_002341575.1 Marinobacter sp. UBA2498
GAAGCCAGAACCGGATTGAACGCATCCCCGTGTTTGCCAGACGCCACCCGTTCCTGCCACTGGCGTGCCCAGTCCAGAACCTCCCCTGCGGGCATCGGGCGGGCGATACCATAACCTTGAACAAAGTTACAGCCCATCTGCCGCAGCGCCCGGGCGTGTTCCGCGGTTTCCACCCCTTCAGCGAGTACCGGGTGGGCAAACCGCTGGGCCAGGAAGATCACGCTCTCCACAATGGCGTGGTCGCTGGCATCCTCAAGCATGTTCCGCACGAAACTCTGATCAATCTTGATGATATCCACCGGCAGCGTGCGCAGGTAGGTGAGCGATGAAAATCCCGTGCCGAAGTCATCCAGGGCCACCTGCAGGCCGAGTTTCCGGCACCGAGTGAGGACATTGCTGGCCCGTTTGGTATCCTCAAGGGCCGTTGTTTCCAGTACTTCCAGGGTAATCTGCGCCGGATCGAGATCAGGGTGGCTGTGAAGGTAGCTTTCCAGATAGTCGATAAAGCTTCTGTCCATCAGGTGTGGTGCGCTGATGTTGATACTGATGGCGAGGTTCTCGCCGGCTTCCCTCCAGACGTTCATCCGGTGGATGGCCTCTTTCAGCACCCACTGGCCCAGGGGAGCCTCCAGGTGGCTGTTTTCCACAACGGGCAGAAACTCACCCGGAGAAACCAGGCCCTTTTCCGGGTGGTTCCAGCGGATCAGCGCCTCGAAACCAAGCAACTGGCAGTCGGTAACCCGGACCTGGGGCTGGAAAAAGAGCTCGAATTCCTCATTTTCGAGCGCCCGGCTGATTTCCATCAGCTGGTTGCGACGGTTCCGGCGATGCTCATCCAGGCCGGGGTCGAAGAAGTGATACTGGTTACGGCCCTTTTCTTTTGCTGAATACATGGCCTGGTCGGCGTGACGGATCAGACCTTCGGCGTCTGCCCCGTCTTCCGGGTAGCGGGTAATGCCGAGGCTTGCCGTCAGGGTAACGCTCTGGTCGCCTACTGGCACGGGTTCGCCAACGGTGGCAAGAAGGCGCTGATAGACCGCGTCGTGATTGTCGTCGCCCTGTAGCAGGAGCACAAACTCGTCGCCACCGATCCTGGCCACCGTGTCGCCACTGCGCATTGATCGTGTCAGCCGCTCGGAAAGGGTCCGCAAGGTCTGATCGCCCGCCCGTTGCCCAAGCTGGTCATTGATGGCCTTGAAGCCGTCCAAATCGAGGTAGCATACCGACAGGCTGCGGCCTTGCCGGTCAGCATGATCCCGGGCGGTGCGCAGCCGCTCCTCAAGCAGCTGGCGATTCGGCAAGCCGGTCAGGTCATCGTAGTTGGCCGCCCGGACCAGTTCCCTGGCGTGGTTCTTGATCGCCGTAATGTCTGAAAACGCCGCAACATGGTAGTGCTGGGCGGGTTCGTCCAGGTGTACGCGGCTGATGGCGAGCAGCTCAATGTATTCTTCCCCGTTTTTCCGGCGATTCCAGATTTCACCACACCAGTGACCGGTTTTCTCGATTGATCGCCACATGGACTGGTAATAGCCCGCCGAATGGCGCCCGGAACTGAGAATGGCGGGGTTGAGCCCCAGAACCTCGTTGCGGCTGTAGCCCGTGATCCGGGAAAACGCGGGATTCACATCCAGAATCTGGTTCGACTGATCGGTAATCAGAATGGCTTCGTGGCTGTGGTCAAAGACGCTGGCGGCAATGCGCAGACTGCGTTCACTGTGTTTGCGGTCTGAAATATTGTTGTGGATAGCGATAAAGCCTTGGCCAACGTCCTGATCGGCACTGATCGGAACACAATAGGTATGCACCCAGTAGGGAGAACCGGCCTTGGTGTAGTGAAGGATATCCTCTTCAATAACCTCCGCCTGGCGCAGCTTCTGGTTGATGCGTTTCGCAGTCTCCGGGTTCGTGCCGGGCCCGTACAACACGTCTCCCGGGAAGCGCCCCTTAACCTCATGAAGGCGGTAACCCGTGTGCTTTTCAAAGCTGGGATTGACCCACTCGATACGCCCCGCGTTGTCCAGCATGACCAGAAAGTTGGGCGTTACCGAGGCAATCAGGGCGAGCCGACCGGGGTCGATGTCTGAGGGCGGATTGATCGCAGTCGGGCGTCTGGCCATAAGAGCGGATTCCGGTTTCTGGGCTGGTAAATGTTACGAACTCCCTTGCCTTTGAGACACTTTTGTAAGTGTAGCAGTTGAGCAAACATTCAACGTCCATAGTTTAGGCAACGGGTCGGGGTATGGGGCTGGCTGTGTCTGGATTCTCCAATCAGGGTCCAATAGGGCAGGATAGGATGCCGGAACGGCGCTGGAAAACTATTGGTTGTTGGTCGAAGGGAATTGATGGGTGTCAGTTTTTTGCCAGATTGTTGTCGGTGTTCACGGTTGCCAGCTGGGCCACCGGGGCTTTTTCGGGGTCTGTTAAAACTTGCTCTACCTCAACTTCGGAAATGACTTGATGAACTATGCTGTTGCCATGCAGATCTGAACCAGTGGCGCGCAGCCACGTGAGGATGTGTTCAGCCCCTCCCCGAGGTTCCCGGAAAGGAGCTGTCTGCACAATGCGATTAAGGACAGGAGACCGCATCGTGACTGAAGACGAAACGCCGCCCGAAAATGCCGAAAACGATCTTGCTTCGCGATTCCCCACAGCTTACACCATTCTGTTCTGTCTGATTGCCCTGGTCGCTGCTCTGACCTGGATTATCCCGGCAGGGCAATATGAACGGGCGATGAATGAAGAGGTCGGGCGAGAGGTTGCTGTGCCTGGCACCTACCAAACGGTGGACCCCAACCCCCAGGGCTTTGTTGATGTCATGCTGGCACCGACTGCCGGGTTCTACGATCCCGACAGTTACGCGGCCAACGCCATTGATGTTGCCCTGTTCGTGCTGTTTCTCGGGGGCTTTCTCGGGGTGATGAATGCAACCGGTGCCATAGATACCGGCATTCGCAGCGCCATGCGACACCTGGAAGGCCATGAAATCTGGATGATTCCTATCCTGATGACCCTGTTTGCCCTGGGTGGCACCACCTACGGGATGGCCGAGGAAACCCTGGCCTTCTACGCGATTCTGGTTCCCGTCATACTCGCGGCCGGCTACGACGCAGTGACCGGTGTTGCCATTATCCTGGTCGGTGCCGGGGTTGGCGTGCTTGGCTCCACCATCAATCCCTTCGCCACCGTGATCGCCGCCAATGCAGCCGGCATACCGTTTACCGACGGCATCGTGCTGCGTTTCATTCTGCTGATCGGTGGCCTGCTGATCTGCATTGCCTATGTCATGCGGTATGCCCACCGGGTCAAGGCAGACCCGTCACGTTCGGTGGTGTCAAAGCAGTGGGCAGCCCACCGTAAGCTGTTCCTGCAGGGGCATGATGAAGAGATTCACAGCGCAAGCCTCACCACCATTCAGATCATTTCCCTGATTATCTTCGGGCTGACCTTTGCGGTGATGATCTGGGGCGTGTCCTCCCAGGGTTGGTGGATGGCACGAATGGGGGCCCTGTTCTTCGGCGCCGCGATTGTGATTGGCCTTATTGCCCGCCTGGGCGAAAAGAAACTGACCGGCAGCTTTGTGGATGGCGCCCGGGATCTTCTAGGTGTCGCCCTGGTGGTCGGCCTTGCCCGTGGCATCGTGGTGATCATGGAGCAGGGCATGATCGCCGACACCATTCTGCACAGCGCGGAAACCTCGCTGGGTGGCCTGCCGGAACTGGCCTTTATCAACCTGATGTTCTGGATCGAGGTGGGCATGAGTTTCTTCGTGCCGTCGTCCTCTGGCCTGGCCGTCCTGTCCATGCCGATCCTCGCGCCGCTGGCGGATTTTGCCAACGTCGGGCGGGATCTGGTGGTGACTGCCTACCAGTCTGCCAACGGCCTGGTGAACCTGATCAATCCCACCTTTGCGGTGGTGGTTGGCGGGCTTGCCATCGGGCGCGTGTCCTACGATCGCTGGCTGGCCTTTATCTGGCCCTTACTGCTCATTCTGACCGTGTTTATCACTGTGGTTATCAGCGTCGGCACACTTTTGTGACCCCCGCTGTG
>NZ_DDOI01000063.1:40979-44737 GCF_002341575.1 Marinobacter sp. UBA2498
CTGCGCCAGGTCATCATCTGCCGGCCGGGGCTGGCGCACCGGCGGTTGACGCCGTCCAACTGCGATGCCCTGTTGTTCGATGATGTGTTCTGGGTCAAGCAGGCCCAGAAAGATCATGACGTGTTTGCCAGCGTGATGCGTGGTCGGGGCGTGGAGGTGCTGGATGTCAACGAGTTGCTGGCGGAAACGCTGGCCATTCCCGAGGGACGTGCCTGGATTCTGGATCACCGGATTAACTGGAACCACATCGGCGTGGGCATGGTGTCGGATCTGCGCGCCTGGATGGATGAACTGCCCGAAAAGGCGCTCGCCGAATTCCTGATCGGTGGTCTGGAGGTAGGGGATCTGCCATTCGATCCCGTTGGACTGTTCGGCAACCACCTAGGACGTTTCGGATTCGTGCTGCCGCCACTGCCCAATTTCCTGTTCACCCGGGACAACAGCGCCTGGGTGTATGGCGGGGTTACTCTCAACCCGATGTATTGGGTTGCCCGCAAGCCTGAGACCCTGCTGATGGCCGCTATCTACCGATTCCACCCGAAATTCGCCGGCAAGGTGAACGTGCACTGGGGCGATCCTCTGGAAGATCATGGCCTGGCAACCCTGGAGGGTGGGGACATCATGCCGCTGGGGAACAGAACGGTTCTGGTAGGCATGGGCGAGCGATCCTCTCCCCAGGCCATCGGGCAACTGTCAAAAGCACTCTTTGATGGCGGAATGGTGGATCGGGTAATCGCCTGTCAGCTGCCCAAAACCCGGTCGGCCATGCACCTGGATACCGTGTTTACCTTCTGTGGGGGCAACGTGGTCACTGCCTTCAAGGAAGTGGCCGATGCCGTGATCTGCTACGACCTGCGCCCCGGTGAGGGAGCAAAAACACTGGCGTTCAATCAGGACTCGCGGCATCTGTTTGAGGTGGTCGCGGAGATTCTCGGTTACCCGGCCCTGGAGGTCGTGCCAACCGGCGGTGACACGCCGGAAGAGCGCGAGCGGGAGCAGTGGAACGACGGCAACAATGTGCTGGCCCTGAGCCCGGGTGTTGTTGTCGGTTACGACCGCAACGACGATACCAACGCGGCGCTTTCGGCGGCGGGCATCGAAGTTCTGGCAATACCCGGCGCCGAGCTGGGCCGTGGCCGGGGCGGCGGTCGGTGCATGAGTTGCCCGACCATCCGGGACGCTATCTGACAGCCAGGGAGAAACGCTATGGCATTCAATCTCAAGAACCGACACTTCCTTACCCTGCGGGATTTCAGCCCCAGGGAAATCGCTTTTTTGCTGAAGCTGTCTGCGGATCTGAAGACGGCCAAGTACGCGGGCACCGAAGTGCCCAAGCTCGAAGGCAAGGACATCGCCCTGATCTTCGAGAAGAATTCCACGCGGACCCGGGTCGGGTTTGAAGTTGCTGCCTTCGACCAGGGGGCGCGGGTAACCTACCTGGGGCCGACCGGAACCCACATTGGCCATAAGGAATCGGTTAAGGACACCGCCCGGGTTCTTGGCCGGGTTTACGATGCCATTGAGTATCGGGGGTTCGGACAATCGGTTGTGGAAGAGCTGGCACAGTACGCCGGCGTGCCGGTCTACAACGGGCTCACCAATGAATTTCACCCCACCCAGATATTGGCGGATTTCCTGACCATGCAGGAGCATGTGGAAAAGCCGTTGCGGGATGTGGCCTACGTGTTCATTGGCGATGCCGCCAACAACATGGGCGACAGCCTGCTGATTGGTGGCGCCAAGATGGGCATGGACGTGCGCTTGTGCGCACCAAAAGCCTGCTGGCCTGGCCAGGCCGTTCAGGACGAGGCCCAGGCGCTGGCGGCTGAAACCGGAGCCCGCATCACCATCACGGAGGATGTTGACGCCGCCGTTGCGGGAGTCGATTTCGTCTATACCGATGTCTGGGTCTCGATGGGCGAGCCAAAGGAAAAATGGGCCGAACGGATCAAACTGCTGATGCCTTACCAGGTGAATGCGGCCTTGATGGCCAAGACCGGCAATCCGCGGGCGCGGTTCATGCACTGTCTGCCGGCCTTTCACAACACCGAAACCGTGGTGGGCAAGGAGATTCAGGAGACCTATGGCATTGACGCCATGGAGGTGACTGAAGAGGTTTTCGAAAGCCCCGCTTCGATTGTTTTCGATCAGGCCGAGAACCGCATGCACACCATCAAGGCCGTCCTCGTGGCGACCCTGGGAGGCTGACATGCTGGTTGTGGCAGCGTTGGGGGGGAATGCCCTCCTGAAACGCGGGGAGCCGCTGACTGCGGAGGTTCAGCGCAACAATGTGCAGATTGCGGCCCGATCGCTGGCCGCGGTTGTCCGGGCCGGCCACGACCTGGTGGTTACCCATGGCAACGGGCCCCAGGTGGGGCTGCTGGCTTTACAGGGCGCCTCCTACAAACCGGATGAGGCTTACCCGCTGGATGTCCTGGGAGCGGAAACCGAGGGCATGATCGGCTATATGATCGAACAGGAGCTGGAGAACGCCCTGGAACATGACCGGCCTGTCGCAACCTTGCTGACCCAGGTCGTGGTGGATCCCAGAGACCCGGCTTTTGAAAAGCCCACCAAGTTTGTGGGCCCGGTCTATGACCGTGAAGAAGCAGAGCGCCGGGCAGCCGCTGCGGGCTGGAGCATTGCGCCGGACGGCGACAAATGGCGCCGGGTGGTGCCTTCTCCTAAGCCCCTGGAAATACCGGACATGCGCGTACTGAAGTTGCTGCTCGACCAGGGCGTGGTTGTGGTGTGTGCCGGGGGTGGCGGAATACCGGTGCTGCGCAGGGACGACGGCAGCATGGTCGGCATTGAGGCGGTCATCGACAAGGACGCTGCGAGCTCCCTGTTGGCCAGACAGCTTGGTGCGGATGCGCTGCTGTTGTTAACCGATGTTGAGGCGGTCTACCGGGACTTCGGGACCGACCGGTCGACGGCGCTTTCGGAATTGACAGTGTCAGAGGCACGGGCCCTGGAGATGCCTGCCGGCTCCATGGGTCCGAAACTGCAGGCCGCCTGCGATTTTGCCCAGGCTGGCGGGATCAGCGGCATCGGGCGCCTCCAGGATGCCGTGGCTATACTTGAGGGATCGGCGGGCACTCGAGTGTCGGCCAAATAAAAGGCATTTGTCATGAGGCACAACGAGTCTCTGGATACCTTGCAGGATGCCGGTAAAGGTACCGTGGTGGCCATCCGTGGTGGTGTGGTGAGCGTCAGGTTTCCGGAGCCGGTACCCCAGATACGCGAGCTTCTCTATGCCGGCAAGATTGCGCTTGAGGTGGCCGCGCTTGAAGACCGGGGTGTGGTCCGCTGCATGGCACTGGCTCCGGTAAAGGGGCTCGGCCTGGGTATGCCGGTTCGGGCAACCGGCTCACCGATCACGGTGCCGGTGGGTGATGCCATTCTCGGAAGGATGCTGAATGTGTTTGGTGCGCCGGTCGACAATCAGCCTGTGCCGGCTACCAGCGACCGCCGCGCGATTCATCAGCTCCCACCCCTGCTGGAAGATCGCGTGGTTCGTAGCCAGATCCTCGAAACCGGCATCAAGGCCATTGACCTGTTATCGCCTATAGAGCGTGGCGGCAAAACCGGTCTGTTCGGGGGTGCCGGTGTCGGCAAGACGGTGCTGATTACCGAACTGATCAATAACACCGTTCAGCAGCACAAGGGCGTCAGCCTGTTTTGCGGCATTGGTGAGCGTTCCAGGGAAGCGCAGGAGCTTTATCGGGAAATGGGTGAGGCTGGCGTGCTCGAGAACA
>NZ_DDOI01000063.1:44861-47147 GCF_002341575.1 Marinobacter sp. UBA2498
CTGACCATGGCGGAATATTTCCGCGATGAACAGCATCGGGATGTGCTTTTGCTGATCGACAATATTTTCCGCTTTGTCCAGGCGGGCTCGGAAGTCTCCGGGCTGCTTGGGCGTATGCCTTCCAGGGTTGGCTATCAGCCCACCCTGGCGACCGAGTTGGCCGAGCTGGAGGAACGAATCACCTCCACCCACAGTGCCGCGATTACCTCGGTTCAGGCGGTGTATGTGCCAGAGGACGACTTCACGGACCCTGCCGCCGCCCATATCTTCTCGCACTTGTCCGGCTCTGTGGTGCTGTCCCGCAAACGGGCCAGTGAGGGGCTTTACCCGGCAATTGATCCCCTGGCGTCTTCATCGGTCATGCTCACACCGTCGGTGGTCGGCCAACGGCATTACGACATTGCGCGGGCGGTGCGAAGAACCCTGGCCGAGTACGAAGAGTTGCGGGACATCATTGCCATGCTGGGCATCGAGGAGCTCTCGGCGGCTGACCGAACCACCGTAGCCCGTGCCCGCCGGCTGGAGCGCTTCCTGACCCAGCCGTTTTTTACCACCGCCGCGTTTACCGGTGCCGAAGGCAAGCGGGTGACCATTGCCGAGACCCTCGATGGTTGTGAAGCGATTCTGGAGCAGACCGAATTCGATCGGGATGAGAGTGAGTACTACATGATTGGCGCTTTGCCAGAGGTGGTCGCATGACGCTGGCTGAAGCAATGGACGTCACTATCCGGCTGCCGACCCGAATGCTCTTTGAGGGCAGCGCCCGCAAGCTGTTCGCGGTCGCCGAAAATGGGGCCTTCGGAATGCTGCCCAATCACATCGATTTTGTCACCTCGTTGGTGCCGTCGGTGCTGATTCTGACCCTGGAGGACGGCCATGAGCAAATCTTCGGTATCGACGAGGGCATTCTTGTGAAACAGGGGCACAAGGTGGATGTTGCGATCCGGCGCGGCGCTCCGGGCACGGATCTGGCTACCCTGCAGGAGAGTGTCCGCAAGAACTTCATTGAGGTGGATGAAGACGAACGGGTGGCCCGGTCAGCCCTGTCCAGGCTGGAGGCTGGCATGGTCAGGCGGTTCGCAGACCTGCAGCGGCCCAAGCCATGACTCAGAAGCGCAGAACGCCAGAAGATGAGATCGGGCGCCGGGCCCGGCGCCTGAAGAAAGCCCGGGAAAACCCCGGGGCAAGCCCGCTGCGCGGTCTGGGTGCCTTCGGGATGATCGGCTGGTCGATCGCTGTCCCGACTGTTGGCGGCGCGTTTCTCGGGCTTTGGCTGGATCGCACCATGCCCCAGGATTTCCCATGGGTGCTTGCGCTGATTCTGGGTGGCGTCACTCTGGGCGGTTTCATCGCCTGGGCGTGGATCGGCAGGGAAGGCAAGGAAGAGGAGGAGCAGGACCATGATGATCATTGACTGGCCGGATGTGCTTTGGGGATTTGGTGCCGGCGTGGCTGTGAGCATTCTTTATTTCGCCGGCCTGGCAGCGAGTGTGCGTTTTGCTCTGGGCTCTTCCAGACCATCAGAGGTGCTTTTACCCAGTGCCGTGGTGCGCATCGGACTGCTCCTGGCGGTGGGTTGGTTGGTAACAGGGGGCGGAACCCTGCCATGGGCTTTCGCAGGCTACGGGGCGGCGTTTTTTCTGGTGCGCTACCTGGCGACTTTCCTGGCACGAATACCGCACCCGGAGGAAGTCTGATGAAGCTGACGCCCGATGAAACAACGCTTTTCACGGTCTGGGGCCTGGATATCAATGAGACCGTGGGCTTTACCTGGATCGTCATGATCCTGCTGACCCTCACCTCCATCATTATTACCCGGAATTTGCGTCCGGATGTGCCACCGAACCGCTGGCGCACCACGCTGGAAGTGATTGTGACGGCGATTCAGAGCCAGATCGAGGAAATCTCGCCGCGAGCCTCTCGCCATGTGCTCTATTTTTCCGGAACGCTGTTCCTGTTTATTGCATTTTCGAACCTCCTGCTCGTTGTGCCGGGATTCGCGCCCCCAACGGCCTCGCTTTCCACCACGGCGGCTCTGGCTCTATCGGTGTTGATTGCCGTGCCCCTGTTCGGGATTACCCGGCAGGGTATCGGCGGTTATCTGAAAACCTACGTGCAGCCCTCTGTGGTGATGCTGCCGTTCAATATCATCAGCGAATTCTCGCGCGGTATATCCCTGGCCATACGCCTGTATGGCAACGTCATGAGCGGTGTGGTGATCGCCGGCATCCTGTTGGGCGTTGCGCCGTTCTTTTTTCCTGTGGTCATGGACGTGCTCGGGCTGCT
>NZ_DDOI01000063.1:47187-65707 GCF_002341575.1 Marinobacter sp. UBA2498
TGCTCGGGCTGCTGACGGGTCTGATCCAGGCTTACATATTCGCCATTCTGGCGACGGTTTATATCTCATCGGCGACAGCCACCGCTGGAAAGCCTCCAAGCAAGGAGAAAGACGAATGAGTGACTTTGCCCTGATTGCCGCGGTTTCCATTCTGACCGCCGGCCTGTCCGTGGCTTTTGGTGCAATCGGTCCGGCTCTCGGCGAGGGCCGGGCTGCGGCGGCGGCCCTTGCCGCCATTGCCCAGCAGCCGGATTCTGCCTCCACTTTGTCGCGAACCCTGTTCGTCAGCCTGGCCATGATCGAGTCTACGGCCATCTACTGTTTTGTTGTGGCGATGATTGTCCTGTTTGCCAATCCGTTCTGGGATCAGGCAATGCAGGCCGCCCAGTCGGCGGCAGGTTGAATCATGTCTGTTGACTGGGTCACGGTGCTTGCCCAGATCGGCAATTTCCTAGTGCTGGTCTGGCTTCTGAAGCGTTTTCTGTACAAGCCCATCCTGAATGGAATCGATGCCCGTGAGTCCGAGATCGCAGCACGGATGGGGGAAGCGGAAATAGCGCAGAAGCAGGCCTCAGCGGCCGAAGCTGCGTTTCTGGAGCAGAAGCGGGCACTGCTGGTCGACCACTCCGAACAGGTGGAGCGTATTCGTCAGCAGGCGGAAAAAGAGAAAGACACTCTGCTCGCCGCCACGCGGGAGAGCCTGGAACGGGAAAAACAGGAATGGCAGGCACATCTGAATTCAGAGCGGGACCGATTTATCAGTGAGTTGCACCTGGCCAGCGCCGAAACACTTTACCAACTGGTGCGACGGGCCCTGCGCGATCTGGCGGATGAGGATCTCGAGGAGCGTATTGGGCTGCATGTGATCGGAAAGCTGAAATCCATGAAGCCGGAGCTGGTCTCCGCCGCTGGCAACGCGGAACAGGCGGTTGCCACCACTCACGAGCCGCTCCCGGACAGAACACAGGAAAAGATTCGAACGGCGTTGGCAGGCCTGGCTCCGGACCTTGAGTTGGGTTTCACAACGGATCCCGGTCAGGCTCCGGGGCTGATCCTGCGTATTGGCAGCGTTCAGGTGGCCTGGACGGTCGACAGTTATACCGATGAGCTGACCGCTATGTTATCCGAACGCTTGGCGTCGGGTGGGACCGGATGGATGCAAAATCATGGCTGAGAAACCGTCCTTTACTCCGGCCAGGAACTTTTTGGGCGCCTTAATGGACGGCCCGACGCCTGCCCCTGCGCTGACCGAAGTGGGCACGGTTGCCGAGGTTGGTGACGGTATTGCTGTTGTCTCTGGCCTTGCCCGGGCACTTGCTGACGAGTTGCTGGTGTTCGCTTCGGGTGTCCGGGGTGTGGTGCTGGATCTGGAGCCGGATCGACTGGGCGTGATTTTGCTGGGGCCTTCTGATCGGGTCACCTCGGGAGAGGATGTCTGGCGAACCCATAAAGTATTCAGTGTACCGGTGGGCACGGGCCTTATCGGCCGCATTCTCGATGCCACCGGAAGCCCGCGTGACGGTAAGGGGGCTGTAGTGTCGACCGCTGAGCGACCGGTGGAGGCCAGCGCGCCCGGCATACTGAGCCGGGCTCCGGTGAACCGACCGCTGGCCACCGGTATCAAGGTCATTGATGGTGCGGTCCCGATCGGTCTGGGCCAGAGGGAGCTTATCATTGGGGACCGACAGACCGGAAAAACGTCCATTGCTATCGATACGATTCTCAACCAGGCCCGCTCAGACGTACTGAGCATTTACTGTGCAATCGGCCAGCGCGGAGACGCGGTTGCCCGAGTTATTGAAACCCTGCGGAAAGCCGGCCGTCTGGCGAGCACCATTGTTGTTGCGGCCGGGGATGAGGACGCGCCCGGGCTGGCCTATGTCGCACCCTACGCAGCGATGACGATGGCGGAATACTTTTCCGACCAGGGGCGGGATGTACTGGTGGTTTTCGACGATCTTACCCACCATGCCCGCTCCTATCGGGAACTGTCTCTGCTTCTGCGCCGCCCGCCGGGCCGGGAAGCTTTTCCCGGGGATATCTTCTATGTACATGCCAGATTGCTGGAGCGGGCCGGTCAATTCACCGCAGAAGCCGGGGGTGGTTCCATTACCGCCTTGCCGGTTGTCGAAACCCAGGCAGAGAATCTCTCCGCCTACATTCCGACGAATCTCATTTCGATTACCGACGGACAGATCTACCTGTCCCCCAGGCTGGTGCGAAAAAACCAGTTCCCTGCGGTGGATATCGGGCTTTCCGTGTCCAGGGTCGGAGGCAAGGCCCAGCATCGGGCGTTCCGGGAGGTGGCAGGAAATCTACGTGTCACCCTGTCCCAGTTCGAGGAGCTGGAGGATTTTGCCCGATTCGGAACCCGCCTGGACGACAACACCAGGGCCCGTCTGACCCGCGGGGCAGCGGTCCGGACCGCATTGCGGCAGCCCGAGCGGGATCCCATGCCGGCTGTCGAGCAGCTTCTGGTATTGATGGCTGCCCTGGAAGGGCTGCTCGATGGCCTTTCAGAGAACGAAGTTGCCGAGACCATGATCAGGATGCGCAACAGTGTGGGTGACTCCCTGAAAGATGTAGACGAGCGTATTCGACAGAATCGTTCGCTGGAGGAAGCGGAAAAGCAAAGCCTGTTGCGGGTGGCCAGGACAGCCCTGGCACTGTCAGGAGAGGATCGTCATGGCCCAGACGCTTGAAACCCTGTCCAGGCGGACGGACACCCTTGGCAGCATTCGTAGCATTGTTCATACCATGAAAACCATGTCTGCGATCAATGCAGTGCCCTATGAGCATGCCGCCCGATCCATTGAGTCCTATCACCAGACCGTGCTGGACGGTCTGCGGGCATTTGTCGCGAAAACCGGGCCTGTGTCGGTGCCGGACGTCGCTCAGGCCGAACGGCTGTTGGTGGTGTTCGGTTCCGATCACGGTTTGTGCGGCAATTACAACGAAATACTCGCAGAAAGCGCAAGGTCGGAGTCATTGAAGGCCGGTAGCCCGGCCCGTGTTCTTTGCGTGGGTGCCCGCATGGGCGATGCGCTCGGCGATCAGGGCATCCGCCCGGAGTTTACCTTCCTGCCGCCGGCATCGGCCGATGGCATCGGACGTCTGGCCAGCGACATAGTGACGCGACTGGACGAAATCGGGGGTGGCGATGTGCATAACAGGATCGCTGTGACCCTGGTGTTCACCCGACGAGCCGACAAAGGACAACGTGAACCGGAAATAAGCCAGTTGCTGCCGCTGGAGCCCGCGTTGTTGTCAGGTTCCGGGGCGTCTGGCTGGCACTCCCGCTCCCTTGCCGATTACACGATGCCGCCAGCCCCATTGTTCGCGGCGCTGCTGCGTAACCACATATTTGCCAGCGTTTTCCGCGCGTCGGCCGAAGCGATGGTTACGGAGAACGCGGCCCGGCTGGCCCTGATGCAACAGGCGGAGCAGGCGGTTGATGACCGGCTTGAAGAGGTGGGCGGTCAGTTCCGATTGGTACGGCAGGACGAAATAACCAACGAACTGATGGACATTATTGTTGGCTTTGAGGCCCTCAAGAAGCCATCCGTCGTGCATTCCAGCAGTTCGTAGAATGCTCTCGGCTCCCATTTTTGATAACCTTTAGGTATTATCTAATAACCTGAATTGGAGGTGCGCAATGGGTCGGCTGGTCGCTGCAGGCGTGATGGTCTCCCTGGCGTTGCTGTCCGCGATGGCTCAGGCCCAAAGCAGTGAACGGGCGTTGATGTCAGAAACGGTCGAGCGCAGCCTGTTGCAGGAGACAGTGCATCTTGACGGCGTCATCGAAGCGGTACAGCAAAGTACGGTGTCCGCCCAGACCAGCGGTACTGTCCGGAGTCTCCCCTTCGATGTTGATGATTCCGTGGCTGCCGGCGACCTGATTGTCCAGCTGGAGGACAGTGAACAGCGGTCCCGTCTGCGCCAGGCCGAGGCCGGGCTTGAGGAGGCCGAGGCGGCATTGGCGGATGCTGGGCAGCGCTTTGAGCGTATTGAAGCGGTACACGAGCGTGGCCTTGTGTCCCGGCAGGAATTCGACCAGGCCCGCAACAACCTTGCCGCTGCCAGGGCCCGGGTCGAACGCGCCCGGGCTTCGGTTTCAGAGGCGCAGGAGCAACTCTCCTATACCCGTGTGCTGGCACCCTACGGTGGCATTCTTACCGAACGACATGTCGAAGTCGGAGAAGCCGTCAACCCTGGCCAGCCGCTGCTCAGCGGCTTGTCCCTGGAGCAGCTCCGGGTTGTGGTGGATCTTCCCCAGAAGTATGCCGAACTGGCCCGCATGGAGCGTCAGGCCCAGGTCACCCTGGCTGATGGCCGGGTGCTGGAAACCGGTGAGATGACCTTCTACCCCTATGCCGATCCGCAAACTCACACCTTCCGTCTGCGGATGCGGCTGAGTGAGCCCAATGGCTCGCTGTTTCCCGGCATGCTGGTGAAGGTCAGTGTGCCGGTTGCCAGCCGTGAGACCCTGTGGATTCCGTTCAGCAGCCTGATCCAGCGCAGCGAGCTCCGGGCGGTGTTTGTGCTCGATGATCAGGATCAGCCCAGGCTGAGGCAGGTTCGCACTGGCGTGCGGGACAATGGCCGGCTGGAGGTTCTTGCGGGCCTGAGCGAGGGCGAGCGGGTAGTTACAAACCCGTCTGTCCTGGTGGGCAGCGAGCGCCTGAATCCGCTTGAAAGAACGGGCGAGGAGTCGAACCCGTGAGCCGTGATTTGCCGCCTGTTGGCCCCTCCGGCGCCATTGCCCGAGTCTTCCAGGACAACCACCTGACACCGTTGCTGGCCATTCTGGCGATCATTCTTGGCGTGCTGGCTGTGGTGGTCACACCCAAAGAGGAAGAACCCCAGATTGACGTCACCATGGCCGATATCATGGTGGCGTTTCCGGGCGCCAGCACCCGGGAGGTGGAAAGCGCGATCGCCACGCCGGCCGAACAGGTGATGAGCGAGATCAAGGGCGTCGAGCATGTCTATTCCGTGTCCCGCCAGGGCCAGGCGGTGATCACGGTGCAGTTCGAGGTGGGCATCCCGCGGCAGGAAGCCCTGGTCAGGCTCTACAATCAGGTGTATTCCAACCAGGACTGGTTGCCGCCCAACCTGGGCGCTGCCCAGCCGGTGGTCAAGCCCAAGGGCATTGATGATGTCCCGGTGATGACACTCACTCTCTATGATCCGGTCAACGGGCATACGGGGGAGGAACTGACTCGCCTGGCGCACATGCTGGAAGTCGCCCTGAAACGGGTCCCCGGCACCCGGGATGTCTATACCACCGGCGGGATCCCGGATCGGGTCGATATCCGGTTCGATCCGGCGTTGCTGGCGGGGTTCAACCTCACCATCGATGACATCCGGAACGCCCTGATGGCGGCCAACACCAGCAGCCAGGAGGCACGGATTGCCCGGGACAACCTGTCGATACCGGTCCAGGCCGGAACGCTGTTGGAAACCGTGGAGGATGTCCGGCGCCTTGTTGTGGGCATGCACAATGGCTCCGCGGTGTACCTGGAGGACGTGGCGCAGGTCCGCCGGGGAGGCACCGTGGCGGACCAGAGTGTAATGACCGGATTCGGGCCGGCCCGGGAAGCCGGCGTGGCTGGCCAGCCCGGCGAGGTTTATCCGGCGGTTACCCTGGCCATCGCCAAGAAGCCGGGCGAGAACGCCATCAATATCACCACGGCCATTGAAGAGCGTCTGGACCAGCTGCGCAACCGGGCCCTGCCGGAATCGGTGGAAGTGCTGGTCACCCGGGACTATGGCGTAACCGCCTCCCAGAAAGCCCGAAAACTGATTACCGATCTGATCTCCGCCACTTTGTGCGTTGTGCTGCTAGTGCTGGCGGCCATGGGCTGGCGCCAGGCCCTGATTGTCGGCATCGCGGTTCTGATTACCCTGCTGCTGACCCTGGTGTTCTCCTGGGCATGGGGATTTACCCTGAACCGGGTGTCCCTGTTCGCGCTGATATTCTCCATCGGCATCCTGGTGGACGACGGCATCGTCATCACCGAGAACATCAATCGCCGGATCCAGAACTCCCGTCGTGCGGTCAAGGACATCATCCCGGTGGCCGTGGATGAAGTGGGCACGCCTACCATCATGGCCAGTCTTACCATCATGGCAGCGCTGATTCCGATGGCGTTTGTCAGTGGCCTGATGGGCCCCTACATGAGCCCGATTCCGATCAATGCCTCCGCGGGTATGGTGCTGTCCCAGATTGTCGCCTTCGTGGTGGCCCCATGGCTGGCCTTCAGGCTTCTCAAACACAAGAAGGGGGAGCAGGCTGCCGAAGCCGAGGAGGCGTCCAGCTCTGCGGAAGGCGTCAGCCCGTTATCCCTGCGAATTTTCCGGACCGTGCTCGGGCCATTTCTGGGTGATCATCCCTGGCGCCGCCGTTTGCTGGCACTGGGGGTGGTGGGTCTTACCCTCGTGGCTTCGTCATTGCCGGTGTTCCAGGCGGTGATCCTGAAGATGCTGCCGTTCGACAACAAGTCGGAACTGCAGGTTGTGGTCGACATGCCCGAGCGCACGCCCATGGAACAGACCCAGCGGGTGTTGCTGGATATGGGCAGCTACCTGGAAACGGTGGACGAAGTAACCAACTGGCAAACCTTCGCCGGCACCGCCTCACCCATCAATTTCAATGGCCTGGTTCGTCAGTATTACCTGCGTGGCGATCCCTACCACGGGGATATACAGATCAATCTCATGGATGAGGAGAGTCGGGACCGGTCGTCCCATACGATTGCACAATCCCTCCGGGACCCACTGACCGAAATCGGTGACCGGTACGGAGCCAGTGTGAAGATTGTCGAAGTGCCGCCCGGGCCGCCGGTACTGTCACCCGTGGTGGCCGAGATCTATGCGGTGGATGAAACCCGCCGGGCAGAGCTGGCCCGGCAAGTGGCCGAAGGCATGACCAGCGTCGATGGCCTGGTGGATATCGACACCACCCTGGAGGCACCCACACGGCAGTGGGAAGTGGTGGTGGATCGGGACCGTGCGGCACGGCTCGGTGTTTCCCAGGCCCAAGTGGTCGGTGCCCTGCAGACCGCCCTGGGGGGAACCGGGGTCAGCTTCCTGCATGATGATCATGCCAAATACCCTGTTCCGATACGGGTGATTCTAGGTGAAGGCGACAAGGCCCAGCCATCGGTGCTGTTATCGCTGAAGGTGCGGAGCCGCAGCGGCGCACTGGTTCCTCTGGCAAGCATTGCGGACGTACACGAAGCCGACTGGATGGGGGCGATCTACCACAAGGATCTGCTACCGGTAACCTACGTGACAGCAGACATGGCGGGGGAGATCGATTCGCCGCTGTACGGCATGTTTGCCATGGTCGAGCGCCTGAACCAGCAAGCGGGGGCCCCGGAGCAGTATTTCATCGACCAGCCCCCATTGCCGGAAAAGGGCACGCTCAAATGGGACGGCGAATGGCAGATTACCTACGAAACCTTCCGGGACATGGGCGCGGCTTACAGCGTGGGTGTGTTCATGATCTTCGTTCTGCTGGTGGCGCAGTTCCGTTCCTATATTCTGCCGCTGGTGATCATGGCGCCCATCCCGCTGACCCTGATCGGCATCATGCCCGGCCATGCGCTGCTGGGGCGCGAGTTCACGGCCACCAGCATGATTGGCATGATTGCCCTGGCCGGGATCATCGTGCGCAACTCGATCCTGCTGGTGGTGTTTATCCGGCAGCTCATTGAGGAGGGTGTCGAGCTTGATGAGGCGGTGGTTCTGGCGGGCGCGGTGCGCATCAAACCCATCGCGTTGACGGCGATCTCGGCGATGGTGGGTGCTTACTTTATTCTGAACGATCCGATTTTTAACGGCCTGGCGATATCGCTGGTATTTGGCCTGGCCATGTCCACCTTGTTGACCGTTCTGGTGGTGCCATTGCTTTATTACACACTGGCGCGTTGCAAGTGGGTGTGAGCTAGATTGGTTACGCCTGGCAGGGAACCAGAGCGCTGTCGGAGCTGATGATGCGGTTACGTCCGGAATCCTTGGCGTGATAGAGGTACTGGTCGGCTCGGCCGATCAGGCTGCGCAGATCGCCACCGTCCGGACCAAACTGGGCAATGCCGCCGCTGATAGTCAGGCCAATGGATTGATCCTGATAGGGCACGGGGTGAGATTCAATCGCACCCCGGATCTTGTCTGCCACCCGATGAGCCTGGTCTGCGGTGGTGTTGGTGAGCAGAATGGCGAACTCCTCGCCACCCAGCCGGGTGGCCAGATCGGTTGCTCTGAGCGAAGCGCGCAGGGTGCTGGCGACATGCCTGAGCGCCAGGTCTCCGGCCTCGTGACCATGCTGATCATTGACCTGTTTGAAATGGTCCAGATCCAGTACCAGCACGGATAGTGGGGTTCCGTTACGGAGGCTGCGTTTGCGCTCCTGTTCAAACACATCGCTGAGGCGCGCCCGGTTGGCGAGGCCGGTCAGTGCGTCAGTTTGGGCCATTTTAAGCAGGCGTGATTCGGATTGCTCCCGAGTGATCTCGTAAATGTGAGAGAACGCGAGGATGGTCAGTGACATCAGCCCCATATTGGCAATAGGAAGGGGCTGTATCATGTCCGGAGCATCCTGGTATTTGAAAAAGAAGATCACGGCTGCCGTGCCCATGAACACGGCAGATACCAGCAGGCCCAGGCGCCGGCCCATCAGAAGGTGGGAAAGGATGGGAATCAACAGGACCCAGGCGAAGACCGTGGTGGTTGCCCGGGGTGATGTGAGTGCGAACATCATGGTGATGCAGAACGGCAGGATAAAGGCGAGAATCCAGCGTTCCAGGTGTCTCGTGTTGCCAATGGCCCAGAGGATGAAAACCGAGTAGCAGGCCATGCCAAGCTCGGCAAAGGCCAGGGGGTAATTCTCTCTCTGGACGTTGAGGGTAAAAAACAGCAGGCCGCTGATGGCGGTAAAGATCAGCAGCGTCTTCAGTACCGCTTTGCGGTAAGGACGGGCAAGGTGCTTCTGTGATTCCCTGTAGCTTTCCATGGGTCTGGTCTGAATGTCCGGCGCTCTGGGGTGATATGTACAAAGATAGTGCACATGCCGCAAGATCCGGGTATTAGATCAGAATCAATGCAAAGTAACCGTCGATCTTAGACTAAAGTCTAGCGGGTGGGCCAGTAACGCTGCATTTCCACGAACAAGAAGGAGGCGCTCCAGGTGATCAGAACCAGCCCGGAAAGCGCTTCTATGCCGGTGAGGAAACGCAGGATGCCAAAGGGTTCGACATCCCCGTAGCCGACGGTGGTAAATGTGGTGAAGGAGAAGTAGACGCAGTCCAGGATGCTGCCGCTGAAATTGCCGCCAAGTTCGCCCCAGCCCTCGGCATGGTGCATGAGATAAAAAGCACCGGCAAAGATCCAGACTTGCAGGGTGTGTGCGGCGAGAACGCCGAATACGGCGGCAATCAACCGGAACCGATGGCTCTGCCGCATTTTCGACAGGAGTCCACTCAAATTAATCAGTACTTCGTGGTGGATCAGGACCACGACGGCAACGATCAACCCGTTGATCAGCGTTGCGTTCAGGAGATTGACATGATGTTCTACTGCCAAGACAGATACTCTCCGTTGCCATGAATGGAGGATACACCGCGTAAAATTGACGCAGGACCCAGGCTTGTCCGATCCGAAAACGAGCCTTGATTGTATAGTAGTCTGAACCTAACAGCCCGACGGGCTTTTTTTACCTTAGCTGGCCAGCAAGTAATGTCCAAACGACTCATTCCCGTATTGATTCTCGCCGTCGGTATCGCCGGTTTCATGATTCTCAAGATGACACGCCCGGAGCCTGCAGAGGTCAGTGCCACCGAGCGGAGTTGGCGTGTTCAGGTTCAGCAGGTTGAGCCGGGAACCCACACGCCGGTTTTGCCCCTTTACGGAGAGGTTCTTGCGCCTGAGCAACTGACGGTAACCGCTACCCTGGCGGGCCGTATCGGTGCCAGACCGGTAACGGAGGGGCAGCGTGTCAGTGAGGGAGAGCTTCTGGTGGCTCTGGATGAGGCCGATATCCAACCCGCCCTGGCTCAGGCCGAGGCTCAGGTAAACGATCTGAAAGCCCAGATCCGATCGGAGCAGGTGCGCTATCGGAATGACCAGGCAGCGCTGGCCAGCGAGCAGGCGATTCTCGAGAACGCCCGCCGACAGCTGGAGCGAACCCGATCGCTGGTTAGCCGGAACCTGGCCTCCCGCGAAGCGCTGGAGGCGGCCACTGATGCTGCCGCACGAGCCGAGCTGACGGTGAATACCCGGCAGCGCGCGATTGAAGAGCACCCGGCTCGGCTGCAGAGCCTCGAAGCAAAATTGGCCCAGGCCGAGGCAAACCTGCTCAGCACGCGGCGGGATGCCGAACGAGCCCGTATGGTTGCGCCTTTCGACGGCATGGTGACCGATATCCGGGTTGCCGAGGGAGATCAGGTAAGCCGAAACGAACCGCTGCTGTCGCTCTATCCCGTGGATGGTCTTGAACTCAGGGCCCGGGTCCCGGAGATGTTCCGTGGCGAGCTGCTGGATGCGCTGGCCCGCGGGGAAACCCTGACGGCCACCAGCGAGGGGGATCAGCACCGGTTCCGGCTCACCCGCTTCGCCGGCACCAGCGATGCCTCCGGTACTGAAGCCATTCTTGAACTTGAGGGCGAGGCCGGTGGAATACGGCCGGGGGGGCTGTTGCCCGTGACCCTGGAGCGGGCCGCCCGCAGCAATACCGTGTCGATACCGTTCAGCGCCCTCTACGGTGCCGACAGCGTCTACCTGATGTCCTCTGATGGCCGGATGGAGCGCGCCCGGATCGAGCGCATTGGCGAAGCCCGGAGTAGCAATGGCGAGCGTCGCCTTCTGGTGTCTGGCGAAGCCCTGGTGTCTGGCGCGCAACTGATCACCACTCATCTGCCCAATGCAGTCACCGGCCTCAAGGTCGATGTGGCGGATTCCGGAGCAGCGGAGCAATGAGTCGCAAAAAGGGTGTCATCGGTTTTTTCGTTCATCACCGGGTTGCTGCCAATCTGGTGATGCTGGTGATGCTGCTCGGTGGCGTGCTGGCCCTGACCCGGATGAACATCCAGTTCTTCCCCACCTTCGCCCTGGATGTGGTCAGCGTTCGGGTGGTCTGGAGTGGTGCCTCCGCGGAAGATGTGGAGCAGGGCATTACCAACCCACTGGAACAGCGTCTGCGCAGCGTGGATGGCCTGAAGAAATTGACCTCCACGTCGGCCCAGAGTGTGTCCTCCATAACGCTCGAATTCGAGGAGGGCACCAACCCGATTCAGGCCCTGGATGACGTTCGCCAGCAGGTGGACGAGTTCACCAACTTCCCCGCCGAGGCGGAAGAACCCCAGGTAACCCGGATAGAACGCTACGAGCCGGTAGCACGCTTGCTGGTGTTTGGTGATGTGGATCGAAGCGAGCTGCGACAGCTGGCTTACCGGTTTGAGGATGAATTGCTTCAGCGCGGTATCGACCGGGTATCGATTCGTGGCCTGCCGGAGCAGCAGATCAGCATTGATGTGCCGGTTGAACGGCTGGAGACACTGGGGCTGTCACTGGATCAGATTGCCGAGCGCGTGGCTGCTATCTCACGGGATCTGCCTGCGGGCATGATGGCCCAGCAGGATGCCACCCGGGAGCTCCGGGCCGTGGAGCAAAGGCGCAGCCCCCAGGAATTCGAGAGCGTTCCGGTGCTCAGTGGTGAGCGGATTCAGCTGAACCTGGGCGATGTGGCGATCATCCGGCAGGAGGCCCGCGAGAGCCAGCTAACCCTGGAAAAGGACGGCAAGCCCGCGGTAGAGCTGCAGCTTCAGCGGTCCGAGAACGGCAATTCGCTGGCTGCGGCGAAGGTACTGGAGACCTGGCTGGCGGACACCCGGCCGGTCCTGCCCCCGACGGTGAAGCTGGAGGTATACGACGAGACCTGGCAGCTGCTGGATGATCGTATCTCACTGCTGGTGAACAATGGTCTGGGTGGTCTGGTACTGGTGGTCTGCCTGCTTTACCTGTTTCTCCCCGGCCGGGTGGCCATGTGGGTGGCCATTGGTATTCCGACGGCTTTTTTGGCCGCCATGGGCGTACTCTGGCTGATCGGTGGCTCGATCAACATGATTTCCCTGTTTGCCCTGATCATGGCGCTGGGGGTGATCGTCGACGATGCCATTGTGGTGGGCGAGGATGCCGACGCCCACGCCCGCATGGGAGAGGAATCCATTTACGCCTCGGAGGGGGCGGCCAAACGCATGGTCTGGCCGGTGCTGGCCTCATCCCTGACCACGGTGGCCGCCTTTATGCCGCTGTTGGTGGTGGGGGGTGTCATCGGCAATATTCTTGGCGATATACCGCTGGTGATGATCTGTGTTCTGATCGCTTCCCTGCTTGAGTGTTTTATCGTACTGCCGGCGCACCTGCGCCATGCCTTTGTGCCCCGGCGCAAGAAAAAAGTGGGGGAGGCTGAACCGGAGCCGAAACGGCCGGGCCCGGTAGAGCGCTTCCGACGAGGCTTTGAACAGCGTTTCGACCGTTTCCGGGAAGGCCGGTTTCGCCGATTCTCCCGTTACAGCCTGGAACACCGGGGCGCCACGGTGGCGAGCGCGGTGGCTCTGGCTATTGTAACGGTTGGTCTGCTGGCCGGCGGCCGGCTCGGGTTCAACTTTTTCCCGACACCGGAGCCTTCGGTGTTCTACGCCAATGCCAGCTTTGTGGCCGGTACCGACCGTGGCACGGTGAATGATTTCCTGAGCCAGATGCAGCAAACGCTCAATGAGACTGAAGAGGCTCTGGGCGGCGACTTTATCCTCCATGCCGTCACCACCCGGGGCGCGACCCAGGGGGCGGAAGGCAGCTCCCGCAGTGGCGACGAGCTGGGTTCGATGATGATTGAACTGGTGCCGTCAGACCGTCGCTCGGTCCGCAACCCGGAATTCATCACCGAGTGGCGCAGCCGTCTGGAGACGCCCGCCGGCCTGGACAACCTGACGATTTCCGAGCGTCAGGCCGGCCCCCCGGGCCGGGATGTCAACGTGCGGCTGACCGGTGAGGACGCCGAACGACTCAAGCAGGCAGCCGATGAACTGAGCCAGGCGCTTTCCACACTGCCCGGCGTGCTGGATGTGGAAGACGACATGCCCTGGGGCCGGGAACAGCTGATTTACCAGGTCAGCCCCTATGGCGAGGCTCTGGGACTGACCACCTCGGATCTGGGGCGTCAGCTGCGGGCCGCTTTTGATGGCCGGATTGCCCAGATCTATCAGGACGGCCGCGACGAAGTCGAGGTTCGGGTCCAGTTGCCCCGGGAACAGCGGGAGCGGCTATCCACCCTCTCCAGAATGACGGTCCGGGTACCCGACGGGCGTTTCGTACCGCTAACCCAGGTGATGAACCTGGACCATCGCCAGGGTTTCCAGGCCTTGCGGCACGCCGAGGGCCGGCTGGCTGTGGAGGTAACGTCGGGGCTTAACACACGGGTCAGTACCACCGACCAGATTCTGACGAGTCTTGAGGCCGAGGCTCTGCCGGATATTGCCAGTCGATACAATGTGCGTTACAGCTTCGAGGGCCGGTCCGCCGACCAACGGGAGACGCTGGGTGATATGCAGACTGGCCTGGTCATCGGGCTGGCGCTCATGTACGTAGTGCTGGCCTGGGTGTTCGCTTCCTGGAGCCTGCCGCTCATCGTTATGGCCATTATTCCCTTTGCCCTGGTGGGCGCGTTGCTGGGCCACTGGCTGATGGGCCTGCAGCTGACCATACTGTCGTTGTTTGGCCTGTTCGGTCTGTCCGGGATTGTGGTCAATAACGCCATCATCCTCGTAGCTTTCTACAACCAGCAGCGGAAAAAAGGACTGGGTATCACCGATGCGCTCAATGAAGCGGCGGTGCAGCGGGTGCGGGCGGTCATGTTGACCTCCCTGACGACCATCGGTGGTCTGCTGCCTCTGATGTTCGAGACGTCCTTGCAGGCTCAGTTCCTGATTCCCATGGCCACCTCAATTGCCTTTGGTCTTGGGCTGTCGACCCTGCTGGTGTTGCTGGTGATACCGGCGCTGCTGTCCTGGTTGGAGCAGTTCCGGGAGTGGCGCGCTCGCCGGCATGATTCCTTTGCCGAGCCCATCGGAGCCCCTGACTGACAGGGGTGCTCCGAGTCAGGGGCCCAACCAATCAGACAGGAAACAGATGGTGGATTTTTTGCTTTCGGCCCGTGGCCTGAACAAGCATTTCCGCAGCGGCAACGAGCCGGTGCCGGTGCTCACGGATCTCTCCCTGCATCTGGAGCGGGGCGAGTCGCTGGCCCTGACCGGCCGGTCCGGATCCGGCAAGAGCACCCTGCTGAACATTCTCTGTGGCCTGGAACACCCTGACTCGGGGAGGCTCCAGGTGCTTGGTGAGACGTTCGACAGTCGGGACCCTCAGACCGGGAACAAGGTTGAAGCCCGCTGGGGCAATCTTCGTCGACAGCAGATTGGCGTGGTGTTTCAGGAGGCCAACCTGATGCCCGCTCTGCCGCTGCTGGACAATGTTCGCTTGCGGGCCCGGCTGGCGGGCCATGATGATGACGACTGTCAGGACTGGCTGGAACGGCTGGGCATTGGCGAGCTCGCAGACCGTTTCCCGGATCAGGTCTCCGGCGGGCAGCGCCAGCGCGCGGCACTGGCCATGGTGTTTGCCATGAAGCCGGCACTGATCCTTGCCGATGAACCAACCGGGAGCCTGGACCGGCATACTGCCGAGGCGGTGATCGGGCAACTGTTCGAGCTGCAGGCCCGCCATGGCTGTGGTCTGATCCTCGCTACCCACGACCCCGAACTCGCGACCCGCTGCAGCCAGCACCTGGATCTCGGGCACCTGCCCGAAAACTGAGCCTCCTATGACCCTTCTGGCCGCCCTTTTCAGCCATTATCGCCGACATCCGCTCCAGCTGTTGGCGCTGGCGACGATGATCGTACTGGCCACCATGCTCTGGACCGGCGTGCATCACCTGACCAGTCAGGCCCGGGCCAGTCTCGACCAGAGTGAGTCGGCAGTGGCCGAGCGCCAGCAGGTGGAACGCAAAGATGGCGAAACGGTCACGGTGGCGGATTTTGTCGAGCTCAGGCGCCAGGGCCTGTGCGTGATGCCCTGGCTGGAAGTGTCTTCTTCGGACGGCGGTCGTGTGGTGGGTGTCGACCCGCTGGCGGCCGGATGCTTCGAGAATCCCGACAGCGAAGAGACACCCTGGCGGGGTGAGCTGGAGGGTCGTCCCTTTGTTGATATCAGTGAAGCGGCCGAACTTGCCAAAGGGCAGACAGGCCAGCTGTCATTGCTGATATCGGATGCACACAGTGCCAGGGATCTTCCCTCTGCGTACCGCTTGGCGCCGTTCCGCGTTGGCCCGGATACCGGTGAGCTAGGCGACAGCTTCCTGCTGAATCTGGATGCCCTGGGTGTTCTGGTCCTGCTGATCACCGCCTTGCTGGTGCGCAGCGTGTATCTGCTCGGAATGGCCCAGCGCAGGGACAGTTTCGCCCTGCTGCACCGGTTTGGCGTTTCCCGGGGGCGCATCGACCGCCTGCTGGTCCTGGAGATCATGCTGCTGTCGCTGGTGTGTATTCTGCCCGGGATCTGGCTTGGCCGATGGCTGGCCACCGGTTTGGGCACTGGTTTCGGGCGGGCGCTTGAGGGGCTGTTTGACCAGCCCCTGTACGCAGGTCAGGACGGTGGCTGGCTGATGCCGCTTGCGACCATGCTGGCGGTGGTTCTGGTGGCCTGCCTGGCTGATTTCCTTCGGCCTCTGGCGCGGCGTCTGCCCGGTGATGGCCAACGATATGGATTGTTGCTGGCTCTGATCCTTATGGGCGGTATTGCCATGTCGGTCTGGGTATCCACACTGATCTGGCTTTTCGTCGCCGTGGCGGTAGTGTTCGTTGCTGCTGGCACCCTGGCGCCAATGCTCATTTCCCGGCTCGCAGACTGGCGGGCCGGGAGCGACAAAGACCCGCTATCACGCTGGCGCCACCGGGAACTGTCAGTTCTGTCCCGGCGTCTGGCCCTGCCATTGGTAGCTCTGCAGTTCGCCATGGCCATGGTGCTGGCAGTGCAGGCCCTGGTGACCACCTTCGAAAGCACCTTTGATCGGTGGCTGGCGCAAAGGCTTGAGGCGGATTTTTACATTGAAGTGCCCCAGTCAGTGGATCTGGCGCCCGCCATGGACTGGCTGTCGGAACAGCCGGAACTGGCGGCTTCCGGACTCTGGCATCGGGTGGTGCGGGGTCGGGCAACGCTCCCGGGAGGCAGCAATGAGGCAGGCACGAAGGTCGATGTCTTTGCCCTGGGCCCCATTGGTCCGCTGGTAACCGGATGGCAGCTGTTTGAATCAGCGGCCCGGCCCTGGCAGAGTCTTCAACAGGGAGACGGGGTGATGGTGAATGAACAGCTTGCCCGCAGACAGGGCGTGACTACCGGCCAGAGCCTGACAATGGAACTCGGAAGCCAGGTGTTCGAGCTGCCGGTGCTGGGAATCTACCCCGACTATGGCCGTCCGGCCGGTGAAATTCTGTTGAATACCTCTGTGTTGCCACCGGATTTTATTCCCGGCTTCCAGAGCCTGTCGATCTCACCCGGGGATCTCACGATTGAGACCATCACCCGCCAGTTAAAAGAGATATGGCGGGTAGAGGAGCTGACCGTCCGGGATAACCGGGCCATTGAGAACCTGGCTTCCGCCATTTTCGACCAGACCTTTCTGCTGACCCGGGCCATGACCACCCTGACCCTGATACTGGCTGCGATCGCCCTGCTGATGATGGGCTGGGTGTTTTTCTCCACCCGGGCCTGGTACTTCCGGTTGCTCGTGGTGTGGGGGCTGTCACGGCGAAAGGCCTCGGGCCAGCTGATCCGGCTGTCTGTGTCCCTGACCAGCGCCACTGCGCTGCTGGCCCTGCCCATGGGCATCTGGCTCACCTGGGTTCTGGTTCATCGAATCAACCCCCTGGCCTTTGGCTGGTCCCTGCCCATGGCAATCTATCCGGGGTTCTGGTTTGAGCTCGGTGTGCTGAGCCTGTTGATCGGTCTCAGTATCGCCTTGCTGATGAGTCGTCAGCTCAGATCGCCGGCTTCCTTGCCCGGCAACGCCAACGCCCTGGTGGGAGGCGAACGATGAGTCGCTGTCTCTGGTTGCTATTGCTGCTGGCCCTCGGCGGTTGTTCAGAATCCCGGCAACAGACCGGGTTTGCTGGCCTGGCGGGGGTTGCGGATCCGGAGTCCGAGGTGCCGTTTCTCCAGCCCGGAGCGGGTGATCGCCTGAGCTTTCCGGACGACTTCGGCCCCCACCCGCAACACCGGATCGAGTGGTGGTACCTGACTGCCAACCTGAGGACCGCAGATGGACAACCTCTGGGCCTGCAATGGACCCAGTTCCGCCAGGCGATTACACCGAGGCCGGCGAGCGCTGAGCCGCCGGAGGCGAACACCTGGCCCCTGGAGGCGGCCTGGATGGCTCACGCCGCGGTGAGCTTTGATACCCGACATTACTTCGCGGAGAAGTTGGCCCGCGGTGACGTCGGCCATGCCGGCGCACGGGCAGAGCCTCTGGCTGTCTGGCTGGACGACTGGCAGCTTGAGAGCGCTTCCGACGATGACTCATGGCGTTTGCAGGTGTCGACGGATGGCTGGTCCTATGACCTGTCCCTCAGCATCAACGGTGCCCCCGTGGCACACGGCGACCATGGTTTCAGTGCCAAGTCCGCCGATGGCGAGGGTTCCATGTACTTCAGCCTGGTGGACCTGCAGATAGAAGGCACGGTTACCCTGGGTGACCAGACTCTTGAGGTGTCAGGGCAGGGCTGGTTCGACCGGGAGTGGAGCAGCCAGTTTCTGAAATCCGGCCAGCAGGGCTGGGACTGGTTTGCGCTGCATCTGGATTCGGGCGACAAACTGATGGCTTTCCAGCTCAGGGAAGAAGACGGTGGCTTTCGTGCCGGAACCTGGATTCCGGCTGATGGCGAGCCCATCGCTCTTGGTGCCGATCAGCTCAACCTGACGTCATTAACCCAGGGCGACGGTTATCCCCGTGCATGGCGTCTGGAAGTGCCAGACTTTGGCCTGAACCTGGAGGTGGCTGCGCCAGCGGGGGACTATCGAAACACCGGCCTCTACCCGTACTGGGAGAGCCCGGTGTCGGTATCCGGCAGCCATGGTGGCGTGGGCTACATGGAGCTGACCGGATACGGCGAGTGAACTGCACCGTAACCGGTGTTACTCGACCGCGGTCGCCCCAATCCGGTGAATGCTCAGATCCGCCCCGTTGAACTCTTCCTCTTCGGTCAGGCGCAGGCCAGAGATGGCGTTGATTGCTCCATAAACTATCAGGCCGCCAACAAAGGCCACCACAACGCCCGCCAATGAGCCGATGATCTGCGACATCAGGCTGACGCCGCCAAGGCCTCCCAGCGCTTGCTGGCCGAAAATGCCGCAGGCAATCGCGCCCCAGACACCACAGACACCGTGCAGGGGCCAGACACCCAGAACATCG
>NZ_DDOI01000063.1:65869-73103 GCF_002341575.1 Marinobacter sp. UBA2498
ACGAAGATGGCGCCTGCTACGCCGCCAGTCACGAGAGCGCCTACCGGATGCATCAGGTCAGAGCCGGCACATACCGCCACCAGTCCCGCTAGCGGGCCGTTGTGGATAAAGCCCGGGTCCTTGCGGCCCAGCAGCATGGAGACGAGGATGCCGCCGACCATGGCCATCAGGCTGTTCACGGCCACCAGGCCGCTGATGCCGTCCAGGGTCTGGGCCGACATGACGTTGAAGCCAAACCAGCCGACGGTCAGAATCCAGGCGCCCAGGGCGAGGAAGGGGATGTTGGAGGGGGCAAAGGCCACCACCTTGCCGTTGCGGTAGCGCCCATTTCGTGCACCCAGAACCAGTACGGCCGCCAGGGCGATCCAGCCGCCCACCGCGTGCACTACAACGGAGCCGGCAAAGTCGTGGAAGGATGCACCAAACTGGTTCTCCAGCCAGCCCTGGAAACCATAGTTGCCGTTCCAGATCAGCCCCTCAAAGAAGGGATAGATAAAGGCGACAATCAGGCCTGAGGCAATCAGCATCGGGTAGAACTTGGCGCGTTCGGCAATACCGCCGGACACGATGGCGGGAATGGCCGCGGCGAACGTCATCAGGAAGAAAAACTTCACCAGATCATAGCCGTTGGCAGCAGTGAGCTCGGCGGCGCCGCTCATGAAATGGCTGCCGTAGGCGATGTAATAGCCGATAAAGAAGTAGGCCACGGCGGAGATGCCGAAGTCGGTCATGATCTTGACGAGGGCATTGACCTGGTTCTTGTGGCGAACCGTGCCCACTTCCAGGAAGGCAAAGCCGGCATGCATGGCCAGCACCATAATGGCGCCGATAAGGATGAACAGCGTGTTGGCGCTTTCGGTCAGGGTATGTACTGCACTCGTGATGTCCACGGGTTTTCGCTCCTGATGTTGTGTGTCCGGCCTCTATCGGACCGTTTACGTTGGCTTGCGCATTGTTGAGGTGCAGCTGAAGCAAGAGCTGTTCCAAAACAAGGCATATCAAGAGCTGAAGGGCAGTTGAGGGGGCTTTCAGAAATGTGAGGTACTATTTTCACTCTAATAATGCACTAATACTGTGCGTTTTAGCATTTAGCGCACCAAAATAGAGTGCGCTTACCAACTGATTTCGTTTGGTGTCGAGCTGTCGGATTCGGATTCGATCCCGAGGCTGGATTCGGCATCATCCGATTCGGACTGGATCAGTTCCCGAAGGCGTACTTCCTGTTCCTGCATCGGGCCGGAGAGATCAATGATGATTTCCACGCGCCGGTTCTTGGCGCGGTTTTCCGCAGAGGTGTTGGGTACCCGCGGCTCGGTATCCGCCAGTCCGGTGACGGACAGACGGGTGGGTTCCACCTGGTCCCGGGCAACCAGAACGTTGGCAACGGCGGCTGAACGGGCGGCGGAGAGGTCCCAGTTACTGTAAAAACGGTCGGTCCGGATAGGCACGTTGTCGGTGTGTCCCTCGATCGTCAGGTCACCGGGAATGCCTTCAATCACCTCTGCCATATCCAGCAGCAGGCCCTCGAATTCCCAGGTCAGCTGAGCCGAGCCCGAAGGGAAAGAACCTTTTTCCTCAACCCGAATCACGATTCGCCGCTGATCCTCACTCACATTGATGCGCCCATCGGCGATCGCCGGCTCCAGGACTTTCAGGATATCGTCCATGGTTTCCTGCATCTGTTCCTCCATGGCGGCTTCAACGGCCATGTCGGTGGGGCTCTTCAGGGTCTGGAGCTCCGGCGCTTCGTCCGTGGTGGTCTGTTTGACTTCGTTGACCACCGTGGGCTCGGGCGGCGCAGGGGAAAACTTGTCAAAAATGGGGCTGGTACCCTTCGGGATCTCCAGGGCCGGCACATCCCGCTGGACGCCAAAGGCTTTGGACAGCTCACCGGCAATCTGCTTGAACTTCTGGGCGTCGATCTCGGAAAAGGACAGCAGCAGAACAAAGAAGCACATCAGCAGGGACATGAGATCGGCGAAGGTGACAACCCACGCCGGAATCCCCGGCTTTTCCTCTTCTGGTAACTCGTCCATGGTTACGCGCCTTCTGCTTCGGCCACTTTTTCACGTTCTTTGGGTGGCAGGTAGCTTGAAAGCATCTGCTCAATGATACGGGGATTGGTCCCTTCCTGGATGGCAACCAGTGCATCAATGTACAGGGACTGCATGCGTGCTTCCTCGGTCATTCGCAGAGAAAGCTTGTCGGCTATCGGGGTTGCAAACATGGTTGCAATCATGGCGCCATAAAGCGTGGTCAGCAGGGCGACCGCCATGGCCGGGCCGATGGATTTGGGATCTTCCATGTTCGACAGCATCTGAACCAGACCAATCAGTGTGCCGATCATGCCCATCGCCGGCGCCACGTCCGCCATGGCCGTGAAGACCTTGGCGCCAGAGCGATTGTGGTCGAGAGTCATCAGACGCTCCTTGTTCAGAAGCTCCTTGATGGTTTTGCTGTCCTGTCCGTCCACCAGCATCTGAATGCCCTGGGACAAAAAAGGGCTGCTGATCTCCCTGCCTTCGAGGCCCAGCACGCCCTCTTTCCGGGCTACGTTGGCGATCTCCACCAACTCCTCAATGCTGGCCTGGGTTTCCGGCAGTTTGAATTTGAAGGCGCGGGCGGCCGCTTTGAAAGCCCCCAAAAATTGCGAAACGCTGAACTTGGCGAGCACGACGAACATGGTGCCGCCCACAACGATCAACAGCGAGGCCGGATTGATAAATACAGCAGGTGAAACACCGAGAATAACGGCAGACGCGATCAGCAGTGTAGCGCCGGCAAGACCGATGAGAGTGGCTAGATCCACGACAACTCCAGATTTGATTCAGGTATCCCAACAGCAGGGGCGGGAGAATACCGCCAGTTCAGAAATTAATCAATTCGCACTGGCCCTGTTTGAGATTCTTCCTGCTGCTCTTTCCAGGCAGCATAGCGGTGAATATCGGACTCCACCAGCTTCAGGCACAGCGCAACAACGCCGGCGTCGTCCACCAGACCGAATCCGAAAATCAGGTCGGGAATGACATCGAGGGGGTTCATCACGTAGATCAGCGCACCGGCCACCGCTGCGATCGTTTTCCACGGAACGCTCCGGTAATTGCCGTACCAGTAATCGCGGATCATCGAAAACATCAGCTTGATGTCGGCGCTGAAGCGAGACAGTTTGCCGCTTTCTTTCACTTTTTCTTCAATACTGCGCTGGCGGTCGAGCAGCGTTTCCAGATCCGCCCGATGCACCTTGCCCGCTTCGGCGTCCAGCTGTTTCCGGGCGTTTTTCTGGTTGAACAATGCCATCGAGAGGGTTCCTCACTTGCTTGATGCCTGAGTGCTCATGATCGCGCAGCTTCGCCGTCAATGCCAATGACAAGGCGTTTATCGGTGCTTGTACTGGGTTGGACAATAGCCGCGGTCTACACCCTCAGGTCGTAGCTGGCGATGTTTGGTGTTGCGCCCGGTTACCCGCTTGCGCCATAGCCGGAAGCTACCGGGTTTGAGCTCACGACGCATCAGGCGAATAACATCTTTTTCGCGAAGGCCATAGAGGGCTTCGATGGCCTCGAAGGGTGTGCGGTCCTCCCACGCCATCTCGATGATGCGGGAGAGGTCCGCCGGTCCAAACTGCTCTGACATGGGGTTTCTCTGTTTGACTAACGTGTTCCCAGAGTACGTTTGAGCTGGCCAGTCGTCTCACCCGGCTGGTTTATTGGTAGTGCCTGTGCAGCCGGGCCGGGATCTGGGCCAGCTGTTTGTCTACCAGTGTGCGCATTGCATGGGCGATTGGCCGGGTATCCAGCTCTGGCTCAAGCACATTGAGCAGATAGGCAACGGCCTCTGCCGTGGCCAGTCGGTGTTCTCCGGGCGCCTTTCGGATGGCGTAGGCAGAGGCTGGCGGATTGGCGAAATGGAAACGCGGTAACGCAGAGAGTGTAGGGTTCTGGTGAAGGATTTTGGCGGCCTTGCGCCAGGTGCCGTCCAGGATGATCCAGTGATCGAACTGGCGCACGTCTGAGGTTTCGAGCGCCTCACTGCCGGGCCCGGGAAACAGCAGGGCCGGTTGATGACTGCCGGCGACGGACTCAAACCCGGCCTGATGGAAATCGCGCGGCATTTCGCCCGTGAAGAGCCTGAGATTTGCGAGGCACCGGGTGAGGATGCGAACGGTACCCTTGGCATGGCCGACCTCGGTCGGGTGCTGCAGTATCGTCACCCCCGTGCGGTTTCGCACGGGGGCACACGCTTCGCAAACACAGATATTCGGATGCATGCCGCAATCGGCGCAAATCGGTCTGGGCAACCCCTGTTACCCCACGAAAATACGCTTCGCCAGACCGGCCCCGCGCCAGCCCTGAATGGCCAGGGTGCTGACCAGTCCACCGATCATTGCGCCCACGACACCGCAGGTGAGGATATCCTGGCCGGTAAGGTAGAGCCCGGGGATGTCGGTCTTGGGTTTCAGCCACTCCTGTTCGAAGCGCTCGGGGTTGTGGTCCAGGCCGTAGAGCTCGCCCCGGCCGTAACGGCAGAACCAGGCGGTGGAAAGCGGGGTTGAGGTTTCCACGTAATCCACTTTTCCGCGCAGCTGGGGCAGTTTCTCGTACATCACTTCCAGCAACTGGTCGGTGATTTTCTGCTTCAGGGCCTCATAGTCGTCGCCCCGCTTGCCCCAGATGGTGTCCTGCCAGGGCTCGAACATCTCCCAGGTCGTCGGGGCGACGATCTCGATGGTGGAGGTGCCAGGCCAGCGGTTCTGGTAATCCGGATCCTTGGCTGCCGGAAAGGAGATGTAGACCACCGGGAACTCGGTGTTGTCCGGGTCATCCAGAAACTGTTGCACGTTGCCATCGTGGTCCGCGCTGGGATAGATCCAGAAATTGGTCCGCGGCAGGCCCAGTGCCTCCGGTGTGCCCTTCAGGCCAATGTAGAGGCCGATGTGGGGCATGGAGGGAATGATGTGCTGGCGTTTGCTTTTGTAGCCGATCTTCTCAGCGGACTCGGCGGGCAGCAGTTTTTCGAAAGTGTTGATAACTCCGGCGTTGCTGATGACCAGCGGTGCCCGGATTTCCTCGCCATCGGCCATGCGAACGCCGGTTGCCCTGCCTTTCTCCACCAGGATGTCGGTGACGTCGGCGTAGGTAAAGACTTCACCGCCGGGCTGCTGGATAACAGGGATAATGGTTTTGGCAATTTCCGACGCGCCGCCGACTGGGTAAAAGCCACCGTAGAGGTAATGTTTGGCAATCAGCGCATGGACCATAAAGCTGGACTGCATCGGCGTGACGCCGCAGTCGCCCCACTGGCCGGTGATAGCGCCGATCAGTTCCTGATTGTCGGTGAGCTCGCTCAGCACCTCCCACGTGGTCTTGTTGAAACAGTCAGGCAGGGCGACATCCAGTCCTTTGTTGATAACCGGGCTCAATATGCCGGGGGCGAGCTTGGAGAGTGTGTACCACTGCATGCCGTCTGCCACCTTGCCCAGCAGCTTTACATACTGGTCGATGGCTTCTTGTTCATCGGGAAAGGCATCGAGCAGGGAGAGACGCAGCCCTTCCTTGCCGGCGCGCAGATTCACGACCTTTTCGCCCAGGAAGAAGCGGTCGTAGTTCTCGTCCATGGGGGCCCATTCCAGCTTGCCGTCGGTGATGTAATCGAACAGCCTGCGGCCCAGGGTGTGGGGAGAGCCCATGTCGCCGATGTAATGGACGCCTACGTCCCATTCGTAGCCGTTGCGAGCGTAACTGTGGGTGTAACCGCCGGCCGTGTAATGCTGCTCAAGCACGAGGACTTTCTTGCCCGCCTTGGCCAGGCAGGCTGCGGTGGTCAGGCCGCCGATGCCGGAGCCAATTACGATGGCGTCGTAGGGGCCTTTCAGGCGATTGGCCCGGTAACGGGTACCGATCCTGATCGTACTGGGCTTCAGTTTCTGAGACGACGGACTGTTCACTTCAGTGCTTTTTACCACCATGCCTTACCCCACATTTCCGGATTGGCCCAGTTCTCTGGATTGTTCCAGGCCCGTTTGTGGTTGTAAGTATCCAGATTGTAGGTGTACAGCGTGAGTGCGCCGTTATCATTTTCCAGTTCGGCATGGCGACGGAAGCCAAGGCCGATGAAATCAGTAAAGGCCCAGCCTGGCGCTTCGCCAACCAGCACCGCGATCTGATGGGTGCCATAGTTTCTTAGCTGGCCCAGCAGCAGGGCGCCTTCATCATGAGGCAGGTGCTCCAGGGTGCCGGTTATCAGCGCCAGGTCTGCAACCCGGTCGATGTGCAGCCTGGCGTTGGGGTCGATGGTGTCGAGAGTTCGAACATCGACGCCATCCTGGTGGTTCTGCCACATCCGCGATATTTCGGTTGCGAGGCTGCCGCAACTCACCAGGGTTGCCGGTGAGCTGGTTTCGATGATGCGGGCCAGTGTCTCCCGTGCTTCATCCGAGTTGCTGTTGTCCGTCATTTCCGCCATGGCGATTCGCCTTTTACTACAGGGGCCAGTCTGCCGCATCCACTGTGTGTAAGCCTACGGGCTGATCTGCATGCCCGCCCCAGCGGTCAATAAAGGTGCCGGTGGGATCGTACTGCTGCGTCTGTTTTTCGAGGTTGAACTGCCGCAGGCCTCTCGGGTCCGCCCCTACGCCAGCCAGGTACTGCCAGTTGCCGTAGTTGCTTCCTACATCATAGTCGATCAACTGCTCCTCAAACCATGCCGCTCCGTAGCGCCAGTCCAACCCGAGTTCGTTGATGAAGCAACTGGCGACCAGCTGTCTGGCCCGGTTGCTCATGTAACCGGTTTCCCGCAGCTGGTTCATTGCGGCGTTCACGATCGGATATTCGGTGTTGCCCTGGCACCAGGCCTTGAAACGATGGCCGTAGAAGGTGCCATGCCGACGTTTGCGCTGGACGCCGTCCCGGCGGAACAGGTTGGCGCCATGTTTCAGGGCGTACCAGTAGAAGTATTCGCGCCAGAGGAGCTCGAACCAGAGCCAGTAGGTGGATTCGTTTTTAGTCTCGCTGGCTTCGTATTCGGTGATGGTTTCTGCTACTTCCCGGACCGAGAGACAGCCGTTGGCCAGCCAGGGTGAGAACTTGGAGGAGGCATCCCAGGTGTCCAGGGCGTTCCGGGTTTCCTTGTAGCGGTCAATGCTGTGGTTGCCATAGATGAATTCCTGCAGCCGCGCCAGGCCGGCGGCTTCACCACCCATAAACTGTAACGGATGAACCGGTTCCGGTATCGGCGG
>NZ_DDOI01000063.1:73177-78057 GCF_002341575.1 Marinobacter sp. UBA2498
GGGCAGTCGCCGCGATTGTCCTCCGGGAATCCCGGCGGTGGTGGTAGGGCCGTCAGGGTGCGGATTCGCAAGCGCTCTGAACAGCGATCTCCGGTTTTCTCAACTTGCTTCCGGAACTGGGAGAAGGTATCCGGCAACTCCCCGAGCGCCATCGGCAGGGAACCCTCGGTGAACAGGCTCAGAGTCTCGAATTGCTGGAATACTGCCTTGGGCAGCCTGTCCTTGATGGCTTGCCACTGACCGGCCTCCTGGGTACCCGGAAGTCGGGAGCGGACAATCCGTTCAATGCTGTGGGCGTGCGCAAGTTGGGGAATGACCGTTTCCGGCTCACCAAAGGCGATGTGGAGCCGCTGGCCCAGTGGTCGAAGGCTGCGTTCCAACGCCATCAGGCTCTGCCAAAGAAAGCGCCACCGATGATCCCCCATGGCCTTGCTCTGCAGGGGACCGGGCGCAAACCAGCGCGGATCGACCACATAGAGGCAGAGCAGCATGTCGGACTTCGAGGCCGCCAGCAACGAAGCGTTATCGTGCAGGCGAAGATCCCGCGTAAACCAGTAAAGCGTGCGCAACGTAAGAGCTCCTCTCTCGGTATCTGTCAGCTGTGAGAAGATACGAGCCAGTTCCGAAAAAGATTTCGCCGCCCATCTGGTTGCGCACTTCGTCTAGAATGAACGAACAGCCGGCACATCGTGGCGTGAAATCCAAAACACAGATCCGAATTCAACAGGAGTCCGACAGTGATTAAATCCCGTGCAGCGGTGGCTTTTGAGGCCAACAAGCCGCTAGAAATTGTCGAAGTCGATGTGGCGCCGCCCCAGGAGGGCGAGGTTCTGGTGCGCATCGTTGCCACCGGTGTTTGTCATACCGACGCCTACACCCTGTCTGGTGCTGACCCTGAAGGCCTGTTCCCGACCATTCTGGGCCACGAAGGTGGCGGTGTTGTCGAGGCGGTCGGACCCGGCGTCAAAAACCTGGAAGTGGGTGACCACGTGATTCCGCTCTACACGGCCGAATGCGGCGAGTGCAAGTTCTGCACCTCTGGCAAGACCAATCTGTGTGGTGCCGTGCGTGCGACCCAGGGCAAGGGCGTGATGCCCGACGGTACCTCCCGTTTCTCCTACAACGGTCAGCCACTCTATCATTACATGGGCTGCTCCACGTTTTCCGAATACACGGTACTGCCGGAAATCTCCCTGGCCAAAATTCCCAAGGAAGCGCCCCTGGACAAGGTATGCCTGCTTGGCTGCGGCGTCACCACCGGCATCGGCGCGGTACTGAACACTGCCAAGGTTGAGGAAGGCGCCACTGTTGCCATCTTCGGCCTGGGTGGCATCGGCCTGGCGGCGATCATCGGAGCCAAGATGGCCAAGGCGGGCCGGATTATCGGCGTCGACATCAATCCGGGCAAATTCGACATCGCCAAACAGCTGGGTGCCACCGATGTGGTTAATCCCAACGACTACGACAAGCCGATTCAGGAAGTGATTGTCGACATGACCGACGGCGGCGCCGACTACACCTTCGAATGCGTAGGCAACGTGAAACTGATGCGCGCAGCGCTTGAGGCCTGCCACAAAGGCTGGGGTGAATCCACTATCATCGGTGTTGCCGGTGCCGGCGAGGAAATCAGCACCCGTCCGTTCCAGTTGGTTACGGGCCGGGTCTGGCGTGGTTCAGCCTTTGGCGGTGTGAAAGGTCGTACCGAGCTGCCGGGCTATGTGGAAAAAGCCGAAAAGGGTGAGATCCCGCTGGATGTGTTCATTACCCATGAAATGCCGTTGGAAGACATCAACAAGGCGTTTGACCTGATGCATGAGGGTAAGAGCATTCGGACGGTTATTCATTTCTGATCGCCGACTGATCGGGCGCAGTACTATGCTGCGCCCGATCAACGATCCGTGAGCTTCAGCTCAATCCTCCGGTTTCTCTGCAACGCCTCCGGAGAGGTGCCTTCCGCTACCGGGAAGAACTCGCCAAATCCAGCCGCCGCCATGCGCCGTTCCGGTACACCCTGCGCTGCAAGGTAGCGCACGACTGCCACGGCACGGGCGGTGGACAGCTCCCAGTTCGAGGGGAATCTCGGGGTATTGATAGGTATGACATCGGTATGACCATCAATCCTCAGGATCCAGTCTACGTCCTCGGGAATCTTGGCGGAAACATCCAGCAGTAGTTTGGCAAGCTTGTCGAGCTCCTGCCGGCCTTCCTCGCCCAGTTCCGCCGAGGCGGAAGCAAACAGCAGCTCGGAGGGCAGCAGGAACCGGTCGCCGACGATCCGGACATTCTCGTTGCCTGCCAGAATATCCCGCAACCGGGCAAAGAACTCGGACTGATACTGTTCGAGTTGGTTGACGCGCTCGGCCAGTAGGGTGTTCAGCCGTCTGCTGACCTGTTCCAGTTCCTGCTCCTTGTCGGCGGTCATCTGTTCCTGGAGCTCCAGCGCCGAGGCAATCTGCCTGAGTTGCTCTCGCAAGGAGGCTATCTGATTCGACAGCCTCAGGATCATCGCCTGCTGGCTGGCCGATATATCGTCTTTCTCGTCAATCGACTCTTCCATGCTGGCCAGTCGCTCCGATTGCGCATCGGCCATGGCGGTTTGCCGCATCAGTTGTTCACGGGTGGATTCCAACTGACCGACCAGACTGTTGTTCCGCTCCTGAAGGCTGGTTAACTGATTTTCCAGTGCCTCGCTTCTGTTTTCTTCCAGGCCGAGCAATTCCGAGAGCTCGTTCAACTGGGCATTGAGTCGGGCGAGCTGGGTATCCCGGTCAGAGAGTGTCTGGGACAGGTAGAGCTGGCTGACCACATAGACCAGCAGCATGAATATGACCAGCATCAGCAGAGCCGACAGGGCATCCACATATCCCGGCCAGACGTTGGTGGTGCTTCGGCTTCGGCGCCTGGAACCGATCATGACAGGTCTTTCTCGTCGTCTATCCGGTCCACGAGGTTGGTCACACCTGTCAGCCACTCCTCCAGGCCGTCATAAAAGCGGTTCTGGGCATGGCCGGCCTGGATATCCAGGAAGCCCAGTATCAGTGAGCCGCCCAATCCCAGCAGAGAGGAGCTGAACGCGGTGCCCATGCCCTCAAGCGGCGTAAGCAGGCCTTCCTGAAGCTCCGCAAACACCTTGCCGAAGTCTTCCTGGCTCATATCCAGTCCGGTGATGACCTGGCCGACCGAGTTGATGGTGCCCAGCAGGCCCCAGAAAGTACCCAGCAGGCCGAGGAAGACCAGCAGGCTGATGAAATAGCGCGTGATTTCCCGCTGTTCGTCCATGCGGGAGTGGATACCATCGAGCACGGTTCGAAGGGAAAGGGTAGACAGTGTGAACCGGTCCTTGGTTGCATCCTCGCCGAGCTGTCTTGCCAGCGGCTTCAGCAACTTGGGCTCCTGAACCACCGAAAGGCCGGCGTGTCCGGTTCTGAACTGAGCGATCCACTTCAGTTCCGGAAACAGCACGAACACCTGCCGGTAGGTGAGGGCGATGCCGATGATCAGAACCCCGAGAATCAGCAGATTGAAAACCCAGTTGGCCATAAAGGCCGAAATCAGGGGCTTGTGGATCAGGGCGCCGACGATGACGACCACGCCGAGGAACAGCGTCATCCAGAAAAGGGTGTGCTTGGGGTTGCTCATAGCGATGGCCAGCTTTTTTGAGATATTCCTCAAAACGTTAGCACAGATATGAGAAGCTGTTGGCGACAGTAACTGAACTTTAATCGGAGCGCGTCATGGCTGGTGAGTTGCCTTTCCGTTTTCGCTTCCGGGTTCGCTATGGTGAATGCGATGCCCAGGGCGTGGTGTTCAACGCACGTTATGCGGATTTCGTTGATATTGCTGTCAACGAATACATTCGCACCCTGTTTGGCGATTATCAGCACCTGCTGGATCAGGACCTGGATATCCAGGTTGTGAGCCTGACGGTGAACTGGAAGGCCCCGGCGAAGTTTGACGATGTTCTGGAAGCCCGCATTCGCGCCGGGCGAATCGGAAACACCTCATTTACCCTGCATCTGGAGTTTTTCCGGTATGGGGATGACGGATATATCGCCGATGCGGACGTCACCTATGTGCTGATTCAGCCTTCGGTGATGGGCAAGGTGGCGATACCGGATCACATTCGTCAATTGCTGGAGCGGGGCGCTCCGTGCGAGTTGATCAGTCACGCAGGGGAGTAGGCTGGAAGCAAAAAAGAAGGCCAGATGAAATTCATCTGGCCCTGGATTCATCCTGCAGTTACTGCCGGATCAGGCCTCTTGGAGAGCCTGCACAACGGCCTTCGCTGCCCCCTCGGAAGAGGCCGGGTTTTGCCCGGTAATCAGCTTGCCGTCCACCACGATGTGCGGTGCCCAGTCGTCACCGCGGGTGTAGGTGGCGGTGTTTTCCTTCAGCATGTCTTCCAGCAGGAAAGGCACCACGCCGCTAAGGCCAACCGCTTCTTCCTCGCTGTTGGTGAAGCCTGTTACTTCCCGGCCGCCAACGATGTTCTGGCCCGGTTTCACTTCCACGTTTTTGAACACGGCTGGTGCGTGGCAAACTGCACCAATCACCTTGTCCTGCTCGTAGGCTGTCTTGATCAGGGCAATGGACTTGTCGTCGTTAACCAGGTCCCAGAGCGGGCCGTGACCACCTGGATAGAAAATCGCGTCGTATTCATTCATGTCCACGTCGCTCAGCTTTTTAGTGCTGGCGAGGGATTCCTTGGCATGGGCATCCTGCTGGAACCGACGCGTGGTCTCGGTCAGCGCTTCGTCGGCCTCGCTGTTGGGGTCGACTGGCGGCTGGCCACCCTTCGGTGAGGCAATGGTGATGTCTGTGCCGGCATCCCGGAAAACGTAGTAAGGCGCGGTGAACTCTTCGAGCCAGAAGCCGGTCTT
>NZ_DDOI01000118.1:0-349 GCF_002341575.1 Marinobacter sp. UBA2498
GCCTACTGGATTGAGGCGGACGACGAAGGCCCGTTCCAGATGCTGCGCCGCCAACCGACCCATCGCCCGGGCATGCTTACCCGCAAGGAAGTGGTGGCATATTACATGGAGCAGTCCGGCTTCAAGGTCGACAACTTCGACTTCTATGAGATCTACGGCCTGTTCCGGCTGGCAGTGATCATCCAGCAGATCTATTACCGTTTCTACCATGGCCAGACCAAGGACAAGCGTTTCGCCGCCTTTGGCCATGCCGCTAATTATCTCGAAAAGCGCTGCCAGCGGTTGATTGCGGAGAGCTCCCTGTAATGGCGACGATTTATCTGGTTCGTCACGGCCAGGCCAGTTTCGG
>NZ_DDOI01000118.1:466-14826 GCF_002341575.1 Marinobacter sp. UBA2498
CCGGCAGCGGTTTTCGGAGGCGATCTGGAACGCCACCGGGAAACCGTTGAAGCCATCGCCACCGGGTACGGATCCAAACTGCCCGATATGCAGGTGGTTCCCGGCTTCAACGAGTTTGATCACACCACTGTGGTGGCCCGGTACCGCCCGGAGTGGAGTGACCGCGCGGTGATGGCGCGGGACCTCAAGGCGTTTCCCAAACCGGCCAAAGCGTTCCAGGAGGCCTTTGTGCACGCGGTGCATCGCTGGGCCTCGGGCGAGTTTGACCACGAGTACGAGGAAAGCTGGCCGGACTTCAAGGCCCGCGTTATGGCGGCCTTCGAGGAAATGATTGACTACGCCGATGGCGGCGATGTGCTGGTGGCGACCTCCGGCGGGCCGATTTCCGTGATCGCCCAGCACCTGCTCGGTCTTGATGACGCCCGGGCACTCGGTCTGAACGAGGTGATCGCCAACACCAGTGTGTCGCGGGTCCTTTATTCAGGCCCCCGGCGCAGCCTGGCCGTTTTTAATAACTACAGCCACCTGGAAGCGGATGATCCCGCCCTGGTGACATTCCGATAGCGAATTGAGGTGAACGAATGAGCAGCAAGAATCTGTTTGATCTGACTGGCAAGGTTGCCCTGATTACCGGTGCCAGCCGCGGCATTGGCGAGAGTATTGCTCGGACTCTGGCCGAGTATGGCGCCCACGTGATCGTAAGCAGCCGCAAGATTGACGGTTGCGAGGCCGTTGCCAGCAGTATCCGGGATGCCGGTGGTAGCGCCGAAGCCTACGCCTGCCATATTGGTGATATGGACCAGATTGAAAGTATCTGGGGGCACATTGAGCAAACCCACGGCAAGTTGGACATTCTGGTGAACAACGCTGCCGCCAACCCTTACTTCGGGCCGGTAGAGGACACCGACCTGGGAGCGTTCAACAAGACCGTGGATGTGAATATCCGGGGCTATTTCTTCATGTGCGCCCGTGGCGCCCAGATGATGAAGAAAGCCGGTGGCGGCTCGATTGTGAACGTGGCGTCCGTGAACGGTGTAAATCCGGGCCACTACCAGGGCATCTACTCGGTCACCAAGGCCGCCGTGATTTCCATGACCAAGTCCTTTGCCATGGAGCTGGGTCAGCAGAAAATCCGCGTGAATGCGCTGCTGCCAGGGCTGACCGATACCAAGTTTGCCAGCGCCCTGACTACGAACGAAGCCATCAAGAAGCAGGCGATGGCTCACATACCCATGAAGCGGGTGGCGGATCCAAGTGAAATGGCGGGTACTGTGTTGTACCTGGTTTCCAATGCTTCCAGCTATACCACAGGCGCTTGCATCAACGCCGATGGTGGTTACCTGACGATCTAAGTGTAGTCTCAGGGCAGGCAGGGGCCAGATGAAAGTCTTCATCCGGCCCCTGGTTCAATTCGTCCGGGATATCAGGCCGGTGAGCAGGTCAATGCTTCAAAGTCGTTGTTGAGCTCTACTGCCCGATTCTGCAGATGGGCCAGTGTTGTGTTGTCACCCGCCAGGATCAGATCATGCATCAGGGACGCCATGGCTACGCGACTCTCCGCCATCATGGCTTTGTAGGCCTCTCCCCGCACTTCCTCGGAATTGAGAATCAGATATTCCAGTTCCGCCTCGAACGTGGGCTCGTCTCTTCCTTCCAGTATTTCCAGTAGTGCCACTTGCCAGTTCCTGCGGCCCTGCAGCCAGATTTCAGTCTGGGCGCCTCGATTGGCTGACCATTGCCGCACGATGTTTCGTTGCTCGCTGTTCAGCTCCCCCAGCCAACGTTCGACCCGCTCTGCGGTTCTGTCGGCCCGGGCCTCGGCTGTCGCCTCCGGGGAATCGGCCAGGAATTCTTCTTCCATTTCCCGCTGGCTTTGCGCCATGTTGTCCGCCAACTCCTGTACCTGTTCATCGCTCAGGCTGGAGAGAAGGTTTGTTGCGACCGGGGTTGCCCGTTCCAGAAGACTCGGGAAGAAACTGAAAAGCTGCTGCTGATGGTATTCGACAGTGGCCTGATCGGGCGGGTTGTTAGATACGTCAGACTCGAGTTCATCCAGCCAGGCCTGATAACGGGGCAGCTCGGCACTGCAATGCCACTGTCGTAGTTGTGCAATATCGTTGTTGAGTTGCTGCTTCTGGTCGGCGGTAAGCGAAACATAATCCTCAACCCACCATACGATTCCCCAGTCCGCATATCGATAAGCTACCTTGGTCGAACTGCAGCCAACCAGACCAAACGCCAGCACTAGAATGAGAACAAAGGATTTGGCAAAACTGTTTGCGCTCTCGTGACCGGTATCCATGGCTCACCTGTCCTGGTAAAAAGGCGTATCGAAAAAGGGTTGCAAGCTCACTATCATTCGGCGCTTATTGGTTAACAGTGTACGACATATCACGCCTTTCAGATGCTGCTCCGAGGAACGCTGAAGCACTGTTCAGGAGAAGTCATGAGCAAAATGAGACTTTCACGTCTACACCAGCTGATCTTCGGCTTTTACATGTCCGGAATCATGTCCCTGCTGATGTCCGGAGTGATCACTTTCATCAATACGGGCATCGACAGTGAGTTCCACTACAGATAGGAGCCGGCTTTCCTGGTCGCCTGGGCCGTTGCTTTCCCTCTGGTAACCTTCATCGCTCCGCTTGCCGGGAAGATGACCGAGTTCACCATTCGCAGACTTCACTGACTGCGTACAGATGTAAGCTTAAATGTTAAAAGATGCAAATCCGTTCTTTCTGACTCCCCGTACATGCATTGACGCATGATTCAAGGACTGAATTTGTGCAGGTTCGAACCACTCAAATCCTGGTAAACAACCTCTACAAGTGGGGAGTTGAAACAATGAATACAAAATACGCTTTACCGATGGTTTTGGCGGGCAGTGTTATGCTGTCCGGGTGTTGGCTTGATGACGATGATAACGACTCAGCAGATGCTGCAACGCAAACTATTCTGGAAATCGCCGTTGAAAATGAAAACACGACGATCCTTGAAGAGGCCGTTCTTGCAGCAGACCCGACTATCGCTGAACTACTTGGTGGAGATGACGAGTTAACCGTGTTCGCGCCGACAGACGCTGCCTTTCAAGCTCTGTTAGATGACTTGGGTATCACGGCTGAAGAGTTGTTGGCCAACACAGCGTTATTAAACGCGGTTCTGCCTTACCACGTGCTCGCAACGTCAGTAGGTGAAGTGAAGGCAGACTCTGCTATTAGCGTCGCTCAAAACGCTCCTGCAGAAAGTCTCGTTCCAACAGTGAACGGTAAAGACGTCGCGCTTTCAATTTCTGAGGAAAGTGGTGAAAACGTATTATACGTAAACACCTCTCGAGTAACGGTAACTGATGTCGATGCGACTAATGGTGTTATTCACCTAATCGACAAAGTACTTCTTCCCCCACCGAGCGATCTCAGTGATACAGATTCAACGATTGCGGAGATCGTAACGGCGCTCGCAAACGCTGAACAAGATGCTGAGTTCACAATTCTGCTAGATGCACTCCTAGAAGCAAGCGGAAGAATGGGCGCTACCGATCTGGTCGCTGCAGCCTCGGACCCGGATGCGGCCTTGACTGTGTTCGCGCCAACAGATGCCGCCTTTGCAACGTTGTTAGCTGATCAGGGTCTTACGGCAGAGCAATTGCTTGCCAGCCCAGATCTGCCAGGCATTCTCGAGCAACATATTCTCGGAACAACGATAGACTCTCTCACGGCATACGCTTCGAATGGCGGTACGGTAGCGAACCTGGCTGGCACCACTTTGAACGTTGATATACAAAACAACGCTCTGGTTATCGAGGGCAGCAACGTCACCGAAGCCCAAGTTGAGGCGTCCAACGGCGTGATTCATGTGATCGACAAAGTGATTTTTGCAGTCGACTAGTAGTCGAAGCATTGTTTCGTTGCTCAAAGCATGACTGCTGGGCCGGCTGTTTCAGCCGGCTTTTTTATTGAATACTGGTATCAGAAGTGCCGGAAGATGCATGTGAAATCGCAGTCCCGGTCGGCGGCCGGAAATGCAGCGAATACAGAATCCGGTCCAGCACGGCCTGGCCATTCCAGGCCGGATCATTATTGACCATGCCTACGACGGCCCAGGTGGTGTTATTTGAGTCGCGGGTGAATCCGGCGATCGACCTTACGTTTTCCAGATAACCCGTCTTTATGCGCCCTTCGCCGTCCATGCCGGTATTGCGCAGGCGGCGTGCCATGGTTCCATCCATCGCGATGATAGGCATTGAGGCCATGAGGTCTGCCGAGTAGGCGCTGTTCCAGGCGTGTTCCAATATTTGAGCGCCCTGGCGCGCGGTGATCCGCCCGTGTCGGGTGAGGCCAGCGCCGTTGTCGATCACCATGCCGGCGGTATTGATGCCCTTGTTTTCAAGCCAGTCGTAGATCACCCGTATACCGGCAACCCGGTCATCGCTTTCATCTTCCTGGCGGTTTTCCGCACCAATGGTGAGGAGCAGTTGGCGCGCCATCACGTTGCTGCTCCACTTGTTGATGTCCCTCACCATGGTAACCAGGTCCGGCGAGGTGGTTTTCATTACCAGTCGGGCATCCTCAGGCGTTACGCCATTCAGGTCTCCACCAGACACCACGACGCCAAGGTCTGCCAGCAAGGAGCGAATCAACGAGGCGCTGTACTGCTCATGGGACAGCAATGAAAGATAGGTGGTGGTTCGGCAGCCCTGGGGAAGTTCACCGGTTACCCGAACGGTCACCCGGTGGTCTTCATGAATGATGGGCTCCCATTCAAAGTTTCTTCGTGATGGGCACGGGCCTTCTGCAGTGGCAACCACACGGTTGTCGATGACAACTTCGCCCAGGGAGGGCGTGCTCCAGGCCTGGGTGCCACGCTCATCGGCACGAACCTGGAAATGCATCAGGTTCAGGTTGGTCAGATAGGCGGACGGTTCCACCAGAAACGGCGCGTGGGGGTTGTCGCCGTTGTCTTCAAACGCAGGAAAACCACCGTCTACCTGAAAGTAGGAACCATCAAGGATCAGGTCTCCCTCGATTCTGGTAATTCCCATGCTGCGAAGCTCACCCAGTGTGGTCCAGAGGCGTTCAATAGTGAGCTTGGGATCGCCTCCGAAGCGGACGTAGAGATTACCCTTGAGAGTGTCGCCGACCATGACACCGTCGGTCAGGAAATCGGTATCCCAATGGTGGTTGGGCCCGAGAACCTCCAGCGCCGCAAAGGTTGTCACCAGCTTCATGATGGAACCGGGGCTCATCAGCGCATCGGCATTGATGTACTGATTGATGCCGGGCCCATTCAGCGGAATGGCGGCCATGCTCATGGCGTCTTCATTTTGGAGGGACTTGAGCGCGTAATCCTGAAGCTGGTTCGTCCAGAGGCGATTTCCCGAGAAACCGGAATTATCGTCTTCGGCGACCACAACGGACGGGGTGGTAATCACGGCAAGGGCCGTGAGGGATGCCAAAAGAGACCGTCTGAATCCAGAACCTGTTTTTTCTCTACTTTCAGAACGCCGCATACCCGGGGCTACCATGATCGCTATCCAGTGAGTTCCTATAGTCCAACAATAGCCCATCCTGCCGGTTTGTACTATGCAGAAAAGCTCTACATGACGTTAAAAAATGGCAGTAGTGTCGTTGTTTGTATTGAACTTTTGTGACGCGATGTAAGTGCCCTTGCGAATCATGGAGTTAGGTGGATAAAAATTAACCTTCGGGTTGTCAATGACTTTTCTATCGGATTTATGGGTGCTTTTTCCGGCGTTTGAGTCATGGAATTCGCGGCCAAAAAGGCGTTTCCTGATGAATGTGTAACCAAGTGTTCCGAAAACAATAAAAGGAGGACACCATGATTGGTATTCCACTGGGTCTTTTGACCGCCAATGGCGTGGAATGGGTATTCCATAAACACGTTCTTCATGAGCTGGGCCGGAACCGGGCAAGTTTCTGGTCGTTTCACTGGCACGATCATCACCGAAATGTCCGGCGAAATGGCTTCCTGGATGACGACTATCGCAGACCGCCCCTGACCTGGAATGCCCAAACCAAGGAGGTGGCTGCCCTCGTTGCGGGGGCTGCAGCAGTCACCCCGCTGCTGCCATTCGCACCCTTTTTTGTGGGTACTCTCTACTACAGCGCCTGGAATTACTACCGGGTACATAAGCGCTCACATCTGGACCCGGAATGGGCGAGAAAGAACCTGCCCTGGCACTATGATCATCATATGGGACCCAACCCCAATGCCAACTGGTGCGTGACCAAACCCTGGTTTGATCACATCATGGGTACCCGGGAGCCAATGGAAAATCGTCAGATTGCGTGATAATGGCGTGGTCTCCAAAAAAAGGTTTGTTTATGTCGAATATGCTTTCTCATAACGTCCACGTGCTGGGCTCGGTCGCCACATCGTCGCTCACTGCCTGGCGTGGTTGCCTGGTGGTAAAAAATGTTCCCCAGCCGGAAAAGCCGATCGTGCTCTATGACATGGAAGGCTGTCCGTACTGCCGTCGCGTTCGTGAAGCCCTGACTGCCCTTAATCTGGATGTGGAAATCCGGCCCTGCCCGAAGGGCGGGTCGGTTTTCCGGGCCCAGGCGGAAGCGCTGGGAGGCCGCCAACAGTTCCCTTTGCTGGCGGACCAGAACACGGGCACGGTCATGTACGAATCCGAGGAGATCATCGAGTATCTGTTCCGGCAATATGCCGGCCGGTCGGTACCGTCCTACTATCGTGGTCGGGTCTGGCAGCCGGTCCTGGGCTCTGTAGCCTCGGTAACCAGCGCCATGCGGGGGCTGAGGGTCAGCCAGGGCAAGCGGCCGGAGCAGCCGTTGCACCTCTGGAGTTTCGAGGGGAGCCCGTTTTCACGTTTGGTGCGTGAGCGGCTGTGCGAGCTGGAAATTCCGTATACCTTGCACAACCTCGGGAAGGAGCACTGGACAGAGATCGGGCCAGCGAAGCAGCGCATCAAGCCGGGGCCTTATACGCCGATTCCCGGTGGCAAGCGGGATGCGTTTTTCCAGGTGCACAAGCGGGTTCAGGTGCCCTATCTTGAAGACCCCAATACCGGGGAAGGCCTGTTCGAGTCTGCCCGTATTCTGAAATATCTTGATGCCCACTACGGGAACTGAGTTGTTGGTAAGACTGTCAGCCATGTAGCTGCCGCCCGGGTGGGTCATCCCTTCTCCAGACACGCCGTAAATACTTCCATGTAGGCTCGGTCGGGCCATCCGTGGCCCTCCACGGTCTGGAGAAGGGATGACCCACCCGCGCTGTTTGAGCATCATGCTATTCGCACTGAAATTTCTGTCAGTGGGGGCGCTATGGCGAATCAGATTACTCGAAGGAAGTTCCTGATCAGTTCCGGCCTCGCCGGAATTGCTCTCAAAGCCCCGATGCTGTTCGCAAACACATCGGGAAGCACTGCATTATCTCCCACCATGCGCCGGATTCCCGGCACAGACGAATCCATCCCTGCAATCGGTATGGGCACCTGGATCACCTTCAACGTTGGTGGTGACGAACAATTAATCACCCAGCGCACTGAGGTTTTGAAAACCTTTTTCGAGCGCGGCGGCACGGTGGTCGATGGCTCGCCGATGTATGGCAGCGCTGCAGATGTAATGGGCGAGGCGCTGAACGCTCTGGACGGCCACGACCGGATTTTTGCAGCTACCAAGATCTGGACCGGCGATGAATCAGCAACCCGGGCGGAGGCGGCGCGTTCGAGCAGGCGTTGGGGCGTTGACCGGTTCGATTTGTTGCAGGTGCACAATCTGTTGGGGTGGCAGGGGCATCTTGAAACGCTCAAGCAGATGAGGGCGAACGGTGAGGTTCGGTATATCGGCATCACCACATCCCATGGTCGCCGGCATCGGGAATTCGCGCAGATTATGGAGCGGGAGCCTCTGGATTTTGTGCAGCTGACCTACAACGTTCTGGACCGGGAGGTTGAGGACCGGCTGCTGCCATTGGCCCAGGAGCGCGGAATCGGGGTGATCGTCAATCGTCCATTCCAGGGCGGTTCGCTGTTTCGGCGATTCCAGTCGGAGCCACTGCCCGATTGGGCCGGGGAGGCCGGTGTTGGCAACTGGGCGGAGTTTTTCCTCAAGTACATTATTTCCCACCCGGCGGTGACCTGTGCCATTCCGGCGACCAGTAAGGTCGAGCACATGAAGGAAAACATGGGGGCGATGTACGGTACATTGCCTGATGCCAGCCAGCGCCAGCGGATGGCGGGTTACGTGAGGTCGCTGTGAGTGGGGCTGATTGGCTGAGCTACTCGCTACAGGATTTTGTGATGTTCGGGCCGCAGGTGTTTCTGCGGCTGTTTGTCCGGATCAACCAGGATCTATGGCCCTGGCAGTTGCTGGCAGTAGTGATCGCTATTTTTATACCGGTGCTGATCTCCAGACAGAACAGGGCGGCACGGCGTTTGGCCGTCGGCCTGATGTCGCTTGCCTGGATAGTCAGCGGTTACGGGTTTCTGGTGGGCTATTTCGGCCCCATTAACTGGCCGGCGGCGTGGTTTGGGTGGGCCTTCGTGGCCCAGGGCGCGTTGCTTGCGGCTGCCGTGTTTTCAGGCGGCGTTCATGACAGCAGGCTAGCGATCGGAAGACTTGCCGTACTCTGGCTGCTTGCTGTCTGTGTCTTGCCCTGGTTGGCAATGGCTGATTCCGGCCAGTGGGAGGCCGTCGGATTGTTTGGCGTAGCACCCGGCACCACCGCAGCTGCCGGCGCGCTCGCTCTGGCACTCGTGACCAGGACCTGGCGCTGGGTCTACCTGCCGCTGCTGGTGTTGTGGAGTCTGTTCAGTGCCGCCCTCTTATGGGTGCTTCAGACCTGGTGGTTGCTTGTCACCCCGGTGGCTACGCTCTTGCTGGTTGGAGCCGGGTTCTGGCTCAGTCCCAGGACGGCGCAAAGTCCGGATTAGCGATGCGTTCGTTACGGTCCAGTTCGTCAATCGCGCGGATTTCTTCCTCGCTCAACTCAACCTCCAGCGCCTCCAGGTTAGCCTTCTGGTGGCCGGGCCGTGTTGAGGAAGGGATCGGCACAACGCCTCTCGATGCCACCCAGGCAATGGCCACCTGGGCCGGCGTCAGGTTTCGCTCAGCGGCAATGCGCTGCAGTGTTTCGTCCTCCATCACCTTACCGACTGCCAGCGGCATATAGCCGGTCACGGTAATGCCGAGCTTCTGGGCATGTGCCACCACCTTGCGGTTGGCCAGGAACGGATGCACTTCTACCTGATTGGTGAAGATGGGCGTGTCGCCCAGTATGGCTTTCGCCTCATCCATCTGGGCACAGGTAAAGTTCGAAATGCCGATGTGCTCTGCCAGACCCTCGCGCTGGGCATCCCTCAAGGCACCCAGATACTCCTTCATGGGCACTTCGTCACCGGGCGATGGCCAGTGGATCAGCGCCAGATCCACATGGTCGGTTTTGAGCCGTGCGAGGCTGTCATGGAGGCTGTTGATCAGGTCACTGGCGTGCAGCTGGTCGTGCCAGATTTTGGTGGTCAGGAAAATCTCCCGGCGCGGAATGCCGCTGGAGGTAATGCCATCGCCAACTTCCGCTTCATTCTCGTACATCTGGGCGGTATCAATGTGGCGGTAGCCCAGGGACAGGGCGCTCTTGACGGCGTCACGGGCGTCATTGCCCTTGAGCCGGAAGGTTCCCATACCGATTTTCGGAAGTGCGCTGAATGACATGATGTCCTCCTTAGCGAATCAAGTGTTTCTAAAGTGGTGCCGGCAGACTGGTTCTTCAAGTGGCCCGCGGGTATCATCGCGCGTGACTTAACCAGTGACCAGAAGCAGTGAGGCCCGGACCATGTACACCGGTCGTTGCCTGTGTGGCGATATCAGTTTCGAATACGATGGCCCGCTCGGCCCGGTGGCCCTGTGCCATTGCAGCCAGTGCCGGCGTGCCCACGGCAGCGCTTTCTCGGCCAGCGCGCCGGTGCAGAAGGTGCGGTTCCGGTTCGTATCCGGCGAAGACAGGATTACCGAGTTCGAATCACGCCCCGGCAAGTACCGGGGTTTCTGCAGCCGTTGCGGCAGCCAGCTCTACAGCCGTGTTGATGCCATTCCCGGGATTCTCCGCCTGAGAGTCGGTTGCATCAACGAACCCCTGGGCAAGGGGCCGGCCCAACACGTCTTCGTTGGTTCAAAGTCCGACTGGTTCGAGATTACCGACGAACTGCCACAGTTCGAAAAGACTGAAAGAACCAACGATCCTCACTGAGCCGGCACCATCCGGTAAACCTTGCCCCGGGGTGAATCCGTTAGCAGCCAGAGTGCCCCATCGGGGCCCATGCGCACATCGCGGATCCGTTCGTCGAGATCGGTCAGCAGATCTTCCTCTTCCGTCACTTCACCGTCCTGGATGCGCAGACGAACCAGTTTGCGCATCTTGAGTGCGCCCACGAACAGGTCCCCCTGCCATTCCGGAAACAGATCTCCGGTATAGAACGCCATGCCCGAGGGCGCAATGGACGGGTCCCAGTAATGCAGTGGCTGGGCCATGCCTTCCTTCTTGGTTTTGTCAGTAATGGGCAGGCCCGAATAGTCTATGCCGTAAGTGATTGTCGGCCATCCGTAATCGGTGCCTGCCCGGATGATGTTGATTTCGTCGCCACCCCGGGGACCGTGTTCGTGGCTCCAGATCTCGCCGGTTTCCGGGTGGATGGTCATGCCCTGGATATTGCGGTTGCCGGTTGTATAAAACGTATCGTTGACGCCGCTGGTGTCCAGGAACGGGTTGCCTGGTGCGGGGCCACCGTCGGGCGTAATCCGGTGTACGCCTCCGGCATCGTCAGAATTGTCCTGGGCCCGGTCCATCTCTCCCCGGTCGCCCACCGCCACGTACAGGTTGCCATCCCGGTCAAATTCCATGCGGCCCGCGAAGTGTCGGCCGCCGCCGGAGCGGGGCAGGGCCTCAAAAATGACTTCAACGTCGGTGAGGCGATCACCACTCAACCGGGCGCGAGCTACCCGGGTAGTCATGCCGTCCCGGTTTCGGTGGGCGTAGCTCAGGAAAAGCACCTGATTCTGCTCAAAGTCCGGATGGAGAATAACGTCCAGCAATCCGCCTTGGCCGGATACCACGAGCTCGGGTACTCCGCTGATGGGGTCATTCACCAGCGAACCGTTCCGAATCATTCGCAGCTCTCCTTCCCGCTCTGTCACCAGCATGGAGCCGTCCGGCATAAATGCGAGGCTCCAGGGGTGTTCGAGATTCTGTGCCACGGTTTCCAGGCGGAAATCTGCTTTATCGGAGGAAAAGGTCTGGTTGGCCATGCCGGGAACGGCAACCAGCAATAAGCTGCCTGTCAGGACAAGGTGTTTGAATATACCCATTGAAGCCTCCGTTCCTACCGGTGCCATTAGAACATTCAGAGTAGCAGTTGAAGCGGGCTTCGCCGAGCAGCGCTCCCGTTACCAGGAGTATAGGGCACCGGGTCAATTACGGATCAGTGATCGACTATTGCAAATAATAATGATTCGCAATAAAGTGGAGTCCAGTGGGTTTACCTTAAACGGGAGGAAAGGGAATGGCACCCGAACAGGAAATGATCGAAGGTTTGAAGCTTGCGGCAGGGGCGGGTGTGCTTATCGGCCTGGTTGCCATTGGCTTGGCGCTGTCGTCCGCTGTTGGGGCGTAAGTGCGGCGAGTCGTTCCTTGCGATGCACACCACAGGTGCCGCAGTAACCGCCTTCCGGGAGCAGGTATTTCAGGCAACACCCCTTTCGTTGGGGGATTGCCGTGGTCTGCTCACCGAACACCGCTGGAATCCAGTCGATGAACTGGTTTGCATCGTTCTGGAACTGCTCCAGCCATCCTTGCGCCAACTGGCAAAGCGCTTGCGGTTCGGCCCGGTTCCACACGGCTGAGAACGGTGCCCCCAATCCAAGCCCTATACTGCTCCAGTAGGCACCAGGGCTGACTCCCAGCTGTTGCCGGAAGGCCGGGTACCACCCGGCTGTCAGAGCGCCTGCGGACCGGACAAACGTTTCTTCATCAACCCGCTCCCCGCCCGGCACCTGAAACCATCGGGATACCGTTTGTGTCTGGTCGTGCGCCGGGGCCAGGAATATTCGTTTGGCGTCCGGTAAAGGCGCGTGGCCGTCGCGGAACAGCCTGAGGGTCAGCGGCGCGATCACGTTGAGCGCCAGATCCTGCTGAAGCACAGAAACAAACGCGCGCACGGCCCGGGGCCCGGCGATTGGGTAGTCGATGGCAACCTGGCCGAGCAGTAGCGACGGTTGCTCAAGGCACTGGGCCAGAGAAAAGAGGCCGCTACGCGCACCCACAGAGGGTTGCAGCGCCTCGTTTATAACCGATTCCCTGTCCAGCCCTGACTGGCTCAGAAGATGGCTGTATTCCCGGGCCCACTGGCCGAGCCCGGGCTTACGGTCAGGCTCTGCCATGGCGACTCAGCCCCCAGAGGAAATACAGGCCACCGACCAGAGCGGCCAGAAGCCCCGCCGGAAGCTGGTTGGGGTAAACAACAATTCTGGACAGGTAGTCGGCAACGCCCAGCAACAAGCCTCCGGCAAGGGCAGCAACGATCAGCTGTCGCCCTACGGTCTGCTGGCCCAGAACACGGGCCAGGTGGGGTGCGATAAGGCCCACAAAACTCAGCGGACCGATCACCACCGTCGCCGCAGCGGTCAGCAGCGCCGCCAACAGAAGCAACAGCAGACGGACTTTCGTTACCGGCAAGCCCAGTGAACTGGCCGATGTTTCACCCAGGGGAAGAATGCTCAGGGGTCGGATAATCGCCAGAAGGCCAGCCGAAATCAGCACGATCAGCGCCAAAAGCCCCAGGGCCTCGGCTTCCGAGACCAGCCAGGTGGAACCGTACATCCAGTTGAGAAGCTGCGAGGCGACCGTGCCACCGGAAGCCATGACCAGGCGAAGGCCTGCGTCCATGAACACGTATAAAGCGAGCCCGCCGAGCAGGAGCTGGTTGCCGGCAAACCGGTGTTTTCGGGCCAGCATGATCAACAAACCGAGGGCAGCTGCGGCGCCCAGGGTGGCCGCTCCAAGCTGTCCTGCCCGGCCAATATCGGCACCGAACAGAACGATCAAAACCATAACCACCGCCGCGCCGCCGCTGATACCGAGCATTTCCGGGCTGGCCATGGGGTTGCCTGTCATTCGCTGGATTAGTGTTCCTGCAAGGCCCAGGGCCACGCCCGCAAGAATGGCTGCCAGTAATCTGGGGCCGCGCCAGACCCACGCCTCGTGCCACTGGGCGATCGGAGTCCAGCTCCACTCGTCCAGCCCCGGGGACCACCCCATGGAGATACCAATGGTGCTCAGAAGGAGGGCGGCTATGGCTCCGCCAATCACAAGGGTGGAACGTCTTTTGGGCAGGAAACCGGCGGGGCTGTCGTCTTGCCCGGGCATATGATGGGTGTTCTTCAAACCCTGCAGGGCCAGCAGAATAATCGGTCCGCCGATCAGGGCGGTGGTTGTGCCGGTGGGAACCAGTGATCCGTCGCCCCAGGTGGATGCCCAGTGGGCGAGGGTATCCGCCAGTAACAGCAGACCCGCGCCCAGGAGACTGCTCCAGATCAGCCGCTCGGACAGGGTACGGGCGCCCAGCAGCCTTGCCAGCACCGGTGCCGCAAGACCGATAAAGGCCACGACACCAACCCGGCTGACCACCGTGGCACTCATCAGAACCACCAGAAACAGCGCCAGCACCCGAATCAGACCGACTTTGGCGCCGAGGGACCGGGCGGAGGTCTGCCCCAGTTGCATGACTTGCAGCGGGCGCATCAACAGGATCATTAACACGCCCAGCACCAGCACCCGGGGCCAGAGTTCCATGAACGGCTGCCAGTTATTCTGGACCAGGGAGCCCGCGCCCCAGATAAACAGGTTCCCCAGCCATTCACCCTTGAGTAACAGGAACGCCATGTTCACGGCGCCCAGGAAAAAGGTGACCACAAGTCCGGCCAGTATCACGGTGACCGGTGAAAAGCCCAGGCGCCAGGTGAGCGCTATAACCAGTCCGATTGCCAGTAGCCCTCCGGAAACCGCCACCAGGTCCGGACTGAAGGCGAGCAACCCGGGAAAGAATATGGTCGCGACTGTTATCCCGAACTGGCCGCCGGCCTCCACGCCCAGGGTTGTGGGTGAGGCAAGGGGGTTGCCAAGGATCTGTTGGGTAACCGCGCCGGCGAGGCCAAGGCCACAGCCAATGAGGACGGCAATGGCGACACGGGGTGCCCAGCTGTAGTGCGCCAGTACCGACGCGTAATTGTTGGCTTCGAACGTCCAGAAGGCGGCGATGAGGGCGCCGACGTCGAGCTGGCCAAACCAGGGCGCCGCGCTCGCGAGAAACGCGCCACACCAGATCAGTGCTG
>NZ_DDOI01000118.1:14887-15475 GCF_002341575.1 Marinobacter sp. UBA2498
CAGTGGCACCCTTGCGGGCAGGGATGGGCGACTGACCTGGTTGTTTGCAGATTCAGCGTACATTGTCTGAACCTCCAGCCAGCAGACCTTCAGCGAGCAACGTTGCCAGTCGCTTTACCGGGAAGACCCCGCCAAACGGCCAGACCGGATCAATCTGGTACACCTGATCGCGCTGAACCGGCGGCAGATAGGTCCAGAAAGGGCTGTTGGCCAGGGTGTCAGACAACCCGGGCAGGGTCGGAGAAATCACCACAATCCGGCTGTCCTGATAGGGCGCAATTGCTTCAAGCCCGACGACCGAGAACCCCCAGTAATTCCCGGTATGCGGCCAGGCGTTCTCAAGGCCAAGGGCGTCCAGGGCGCTCTGGAAAAGGCCGTTGGGTGCGTAGATGCGAACATGGCGGTCGTCCAGAAAGTTTACGAGTGCTACCGGTCGTTCGGTGAGGCCGGCATTTTCAAGACGACGACGTTGGGTCTGAAGTGTCTGGTCAATGTCGTTAAGAACTGCCTTTGCGCGTTCCTCCCGGTTCAGCATCTCACCGAGAGTTGTAAGCATACCGCTGGCCTTTTCGAACGGTCGGGAGCCCT
>NZ_DDOI01000118.1:15515-15672 GCF_002341575.1 Marinobacter sp. UBA2498
GGTCGGGAGCCCTGCTTGTAAACGCTGACAACATAGGTGGGCGCAATGCGCTCTAACAGGTTGGCTGCGGGCGCCATTTCGGAGCTGGTGACGATCAAATCCGGTTTGAGCTCGGCAATGGCTTCCAGACTTGGCGCCACGCGGGTGCCGATGTTGG
>NZ_DDOI01000118.1:15809-22186 GCF_002341575.1 Marinobacter sp. UBA2498
GCTTCCAGACTTGGCGCGACGCGGGTGCCGATGTTGGCGACTCCCTCTGGCAGTTCCGGTTCCCTGACCCAGACGTTATAGCCATCCCGATCAGCAACGCCGATGGGCGTGACACCCAGTAACAGCAGCGCCTCGGTGGCGGCCCAGTTCAGAGCAATCACCCGTTCCGGCGTTTTATCGAGGGTCAGGGTCCCCTGTTCGTGCTGCCAGCTTGCGGCACTGGTAAGGACCGGCAGCAGACTCAGCAGCAGCGCCGCGCCGTATCGCCAGCAGCGTTCAGACCTAGTGAACATAGGACACCCACTGTCCGGGCGCGCGCTCCATCACGCCCATGGGCACGCCATATATGGATTCCAGGATGCCGGAATCCATGATGTCCCGGGGGCTGCCATCGGCAACCAGTTGCCCGGATTTCAGAGCGACCAGACGGTCGCAGAACCGGGCCGCCAGATCCACGTCGTGCAGCACCACGATAACCGTAAGATCCCGCTGCTCGGCGAGACGATGCACCAGACGCAGGGTTTCCACCTGATGTTTCACATCCAGGGCGGATATGGGCTCATCCAGCAGCAGGCATCGTGTTTGCTGGGCCAGCAGCATGGCAATCCACGCGCGCTGGCGTTCACCACCGGAGAGCGTGTCGACAGAGCGATGCTGGAACTGGCTGAGTCCGGTGTCCTCAATGGCCCGGGTGATCAGCCGGTGGTCTTCCTCGTTATAGCGTCCTAGCGGTCCGCGCCAGGGGTAGCGCCCCAGGGCAACCAGCTCGCGAACCGTCAAACCGTCGGTTCCTGGCGGATGCTGGGGCAGGTAGCCCACATTGCGGGCAAATTCCCGTGCACCCGTGCTCCGGAAGGATTTGCCCAGAAGCCGGACATTGCCGGTTGAGGGGGCAAGCTGGCGGGCAAGCACCTTGAGCAGAGTGGACTTGCCGGAGCCGTTATGCCCGAGCAGGGCTGTTACCTCACCCTCACCGAAACCGAGGTTCAGGTTCTGAAGTATGGTGGTGTCGCCAATGCGGACATCAAGATTGGAAACGTCGAAGAAAACAGGCATGCAGGCTCCCGAAATGCTGAGGGCCTGCAGAATAATTTAAATGCGAATCACTATCAATATATATTGCGTTAAATGGCTGCCTGTATTTGCCCGGTCTGCACACGCCATTGGTTGGCATAAGCGCCGTCCTGGTCCAGCAGCTCCCGGTGAGTTCCCTGTTCCAGCACTTTGCCGCCTTCGATGACCGCGATGGAGTCGGCATCAACGATGGTGGAGAGCCGATGGGCAATCATGATCACGGTCCGGTTATGGCCGATACGCTTCAGTGACCGCTGGATGGCGGCTTCTGTTTCGTTGTCCACCGCGCTGGTGGCTTCATCAAGCACCAGTATCGGCGGATTTTTCAGCAGTGCACGGGCGAGGGACAGTCGCTGGCGCTGTCCCCCGGACAGACGAACGCCCCGTTCGCCCACCGGTGTGTTCATGCCCTCGGGCAGCGCTTCAATAAACGACCAGGCTTCCGCGGTTTTCGCTGCATCTATGATCTCGGTATCGGACGCCGCCGGATTTCCATAGGCAAGGTTTTCCCGAATGGTGCCCTCGAACAGGTAAACATCCTGACTCACCAGCCCAATTGCGCCGCGCAGGGATTGCAGGCTGAGATCCCGAATGGGTTGTCCATCGATTCGGATTTGGCCGTTGCTCGGATCGTAGAACCGCAGCAACAACTTGATCAGAGTGGATTTGCCGGAACCGGTTGCGCCGACCAGCGCAAGGGTATTGCCAGCTGGCACGGTCAGGCTGATATCCCGGATTCCTGCGCCGCTGGAGGGATAGTGAAAGCTTACTTTGTCCAGCTCAACATCGCCTTTCACCGGCTCTGCCAGTGCCTTGCCACCCTCGTCTCGCACGTGCACGGGCTCGGCCAGAAGGTCCAGAATCCGACGGGTGCTTGCCATGGCCCGTTCGAACAGATCAATCACTTCGGCAAGCCCGGTCAGGGGCCACAGCAAGCGCTGGGTAAGAAAGACCAGAACGCCATAGGCACCCACGTTCAGGTTTCCTTCAAGGGCCATCATGCCCCCCACCGTGAAGGTGGCCAGGAAGCCGGCCAGAATGGCCATCCGGATCACCGGAATAAACGCAGAGCTGATGCGGATGGCCCGGCGGTTGGCCTCCACGTAGGCTTCGCTGCTTTCTTTCAGACGCTTTGCCTCTCGCTGTTCAGCGGTAAAGCTCTTGATGGTGGCGATGCCGCCCAGATTGTTGGCCAGCCGGCTGGACAGGTCACCAACTTTTTCACGAACGTCGGCGTAGAGCGGCCCCGCTTTGCGCTGGAAGTAGAAGGCGCCCCAGATAATCAGGGGAATGGGGGTGAATGCGAGCAGGGCAATGAGCGGCGAGAGCACGAAGAATACGGCGCCGACGGCAACCACGGTCACCAGCACCTGAATCATGGCGTTGGCGCCGCCGTCGAGGAAGCGCTCGAGCTGGTTGACGTCGTCGTTCATGGTGGCCACCAGCTGGCCGGAGCTGCGAGCCTCGAAGAAACTCATGTCGAGGCGCTGGGCATGTTCGTAGGCATCCTGTCGGAGGTCCGACTGCAAACGCTGGGCTAGGTTGCGCCACAGGATCTGGAACAGGTATTCGAACAGGGATTCGCCGGCCCAGATAAAAAAGGTGAGTACGGCCAGAATGGTGATCTGTTCCTGGGCGGTTTCAAAACCGAGGCCAGCCACAAAGCTCTCTTCCTGGTTGACGACCACATCAATGGCGACACCGATCAGGATTTCCGGGGCAATATCAAAGAGTTTGTTGATGATCGAGCAGGTGGTGGCAGCGATGATCTGTCGGCGGTATCCCCGGGCGTATCTCAGCAGGCGGGCCAGGGCAGCAAAGCTGCTGGTGGTTTGGTGGCTGTGTGAGGACATACTCCGCTTCTCTCCCTTGAATCAGGCAGGCCCGCGTTGAGCCTGAAAATAATAAGGCGGGAAGGGTAGCGGATCTGCCCGGGTTTTAAAATAGAATCATTATCAACTGCGTTTGTTTCTTTGCAGCCAGCGGTCAAGCTTGTCGGCAAATTCCTTGCGGTCGGTCTGGCAGAAAGGGGCGGGGCCTCCGGTGACCTGGCCGGCATTGCGCATTTCTTCCATAAAGTTGCGCATGGCAAGGCGCTGGCGAATATTCTCTTTGGTGAAGGCCTGGCCGCGGGGATTGAAGACGTCGGCGCCTTTTTCAATGGCTTCGGCGGCCAGGGGAATGTCCTGCGTGATCACGAGATCGCCTTCGTGCATCTGGTCCATGATTTCGTTGTCGGCCACATCAAAGCCCTGGGGGACCTGTCGGCGCTTGATGTAAGGGCTCGGTGGCAGGGTGATGGCGTGGTTGGCGATGAAGGTGGTGTCGATTTGCCAGCGGGTGGCGGCGCGGCAGATGATTTCCCGGATTGGGACGGGGCAGGCGTCGGCGTCGACCCAGATTGGCATGGTGGTTCCTTTTGTTTGCTTGGTTCTCTCGAGAGTCTACCTTTTGTTGATATGAGCCTGATAGATGTTGTCCGCGTATCTCTTCAGTAGCCTTGGAACTTGGTGCTGGAGGCATTGAGAGCCCCCTTCCAAAAACCGCTACGAGCACCCCTTCGGGGTCCGGCCAGCAATCACAGATTGCTGTCGCTCAGCCGCACATGAAGCTTCGCTTCATAAACGTTTGCTTCGCCCATGTGCGCTTGTTTCAGGCCATCCTTGGCCTTCAACATTTTTGGAAGGGCTCTCCCAATGCCTCAATCGGACATCGTCAGTTCATCCGCGCATTGCACAGCTGCATAGGATTTTTTTCAGGAGGTAACAATTATGCTTGCCAGATCTATCCTAACCGCATTTCTGGCGGTCGCCATGTGTTTCAGCGTTTCCGCCGCCGATAACAACGAAGAAGCCTGGGAGGCTCTGAGAGACGGACGGGCTGTTCTGATGCTTCGCCATGCCTTGGCCCCGGGGACCGGAGATCCTGGCAACTTTGATATCAACGATTGCAGCACCCAGCGGAATCTGAACGACGTCGGTCGTGAGCAGGCGCGGGCGTGGAAGCCGTTTCTGGCGGACCATGGTATTACGGACGCGCGGGTGTTCAGCAGTCAGTGGTGCCGTTGCATGGATACCGCAACCGGGATGGACATGGGGAAGGTAACGGAGTGGCCGTCGCTGAATTCTTTCTTTCGCAACCGTGGCGATGGTCCGGCGCAGACGCGGCAGACGATTGCTCTGGTGAATGAGTTGGAGGACGGGGCACCGGTGATCATGGTGTCGCATCAGGTGAACATTACGGGCCTGACCGGGATTTTCCCTTCGTCGAACGAGGGCGCGATTATCGCCCTGCCTCTTTCGGAAGATCCGACGGTTCTGGCGAGGGTGTCGCCCGGGCGTTGATGGTATAATCCTGCGCCCATTCAATTAACAGGAAATGATAATGTCGCAGCTTCCGCCATGCCCCCAGTGCAGTTCTGAATACACCTATGAGGACGGCGTTCAACTGGTATGCCCAGAGTGCGGGCATGAGTGGTCTGAGGCGGAGGCTGCGGCAGCTGACGCCGCGAAGGTGGTTCGCGACGCCAACGGCAATGAGCTTCAGGATGGTGATTCGGTGACTGTTATCAAGGATCTGAAGGTCAAGGGCTCCAGTTCCGTGGTTAAAGTCGGCACCAAGGTGAAGAGTATCCGCCTGGTTGAAGGCGACCACGATATCGACTGCAAGATCGACGGTATTGGTGCCATGAAACTGAAGTCCGAGTTCGTCAAGAAAGCCTGACGACTACCCTGCTGTTGCACTCTGGATCTGTTGTTCCAGTTCCCTGGCAAGACCCGGGTCGAGCTGGAGGGCGCTGGCGAGTTGATCCAGCCAGGCCCGCTCCATGGGGTTCTGTTCGTCGATCATGACCGCACTGACGATGTAGATTTCCCGGCTGGCCTGGGGTGAGTCGGCATTGCGGGCCAGGGCAGATGCATCCAGCGGGGCGTCGAACTGCTGTTGGATCCAGGCGTGGAGTTCATCATCCGGACCCAGTTTTTCGATTTCCTGGGTGAGAAGGGCGCGCTCGTTGGCATCGATGTGGCCGTCGGCACGGGCCGCCATGATCATGGCCTGGAGTATTTCCAGCCCCCTTTGTTCCTGTTCCTGTCCTTGCAGTTGCTCCAGTGGCTGGCCCTGTTGTGCCAGTGCTGGCTGGGAGGAGGCCTGATTGTTGGTCTGGTAGTTCTGGTAGGCTTTCCACGCCAACACACCCACGCCGGCAAGGGCGCCGTATTTCAGGGCCTTGCCGCCCATTTTCCGGCCCCGTTTTGATCCCAGCATCATACCCAGGGCTCCGCCGCCCAGCAGGCTTTTCACGTCGATGCCTGAACCGGAACCCTGGCCGCCCTTGAATTGGCTTCCAAGGCTGTTCACCATTTTGTTGACATCCATGCCTCCGCCCTGGGACTGACCGCCCTGGGCCTGTTTCATTACCTGGTTCAGTACAGACATCACGTTCATTTGCCAGCGCCTCTCTCGGATTAGCCATTACGGATCAAAACTCGTTTACGCCGCCCGGTGCCTGGGCTCATCGGGCCGGTGTTACCCTGTTGTCACATTTGGGAGCATTTAGTTCCATTGATGACTGTTTTTGCCTATAAGGGGACTTGAGCCGGGGCTCCGCAGCTTCATCTGCGACCATTCGTCGCACTGAAAAACTTGGATCCATGGGGGCGTCTTCTTATCCTCTATCCATACACCACCGACAAGGAACACTCGACATGAAGTTCTGCCTGAGCATATGTGTGCTGGCATTGGCCCTTATTGCCCCGACAGCAATTGCCCATGATTACAGTCATGGACCGCTCAAGGTCGATCATCCCTGGAGCCGACCCACACCGCCTGGCACTCCCATGGGAGTGGGGTACCTGAATATCTCCAACAGCGGCAGCAGTGATATCACCTTAGTTGGTGCCGCAACCCCCAGGGCAGGCCGCGTATCGATTCACGAGACCAGCATGCACGATGGTGTGATGCGCATGGCGCCGGTCAAGGGCGGGCTTGTCATACCAGGGGGTAGTACCGTGGAGTTGAAGCCCCACAGCTTTCACCTGATGCTGGAAAAACTAAAAAGCCCGTTGCGCGAGGGTGAGAGCATTCCGCTGACCCTGAGTTTTGATGGCGCGGAAGATATGCAAGTTGAACTGAATGTTGCGCCGCTGGACGGGCAAACCATGATGAATGACCAGAAGGAGAATCATTCTGGTCATTCCATGGATCACAGCGGCCACTGAGCGTCGACTCAGTTTCGTCCGCGAAGTTTGTCAAGGACGCCCTGAACCCACCCTTTGGCATCGTCGAGGGTGTGGTTTTCTTCC
>NZ_DDOI01000118.1:22240-29586 GCF_002341575.1 Marinobacter sp. UBA2498
GGAGGGTGTGGTTTTCTTCCACCAGTTGGCGGATAGCCTGTAACTGGTTTTCGAACAGCCCGGATTTGTGCAGATCGGCCGGGGCTTCATCAGGGCCAAGTGGCAGAATATTTTCAAAGTAAGTACCGCCCAACAGTCGGCGTAGAATACCCTCACCCAGAAACGCGTCGTTGCTGTTAAGGGTTCTGGTTGCCCGCAGCAAACGCCGCATGTCGTATTGTCCCGGATAGATATCGGGCACCTGCTTTTTGATGCCCAGAAGGCTGTAGGCCCCAATACGGGCGGTCCGCACCGAGCTTTCCAGTGTGAACACAACGTCGTTATGAGTCTCCACGAACTGCCCGATGCAGGCAAGATTGGTGCAGCCTTCAGGGACTACCTGAGGACGGTCACCTTTGGCCCTCGGCATGAACTGAGACGTGATGTAAGGCATCAGCGCGATGCGGGTTTTTGTGGCAGCCAGTATTTCGTCGATGTGGTCCTTCAGGCCCAGGTGGTAGCACAACTCAATCAACACTTCTTTGCCGGTACACTCGGGCATCGTCTTGTTGACGTAGTCGCCGGGTTTATCCATCAACAAAGCATAGGTCCACAACACAATCACGTCGTCGGGCTGGTCGGGGAAGTGTGGCTGGCGGTTGCAGGTAAAGCTCATCAGCCAGGCGGAATCTGTAAAGGTGACAATTCCGCCAGTAGCCGTGAATCCGGAATAAGGGTCATTAACCGACAGCTCTTTGAGCTTTTCCATCAAAGGTGAGGGTTTGCAGGTAAGCGTCACTGATTCCCAGGTTGAGCGGGGTATGTCTCCGCAGAATTTGTCTGGCCGGCCGAAGACCTCGGATTTTTCGGCCAGATTCCTCCAGAGTTGCCAGCCTGACCCCTGGCCGGCCTTGTCATTATCTTTCAACCTCGGGGCATTGTTGTCGTCGCCGTAGGCGGTATCCTCGGTCATGGATCCGGTTGTGACGAACACCAGATCACGTGCGCCGACATTGAAGGTCTTGTCCCCGTCTGCACCGTGGCACTGGATTGTCTTGACGGTTCTGGTGCCATCCCCGCTCTCCATATCCAGATCCGTCACGATCATGTCGTACTCGATATTCACACCCTGGTCTTTGAGCCAGTTCATGAGCGGCCTGACGAAGCTGTCGTACTGGTTATATTTCGGGAACACCAGTGACGTCATGTCGTTCAGTCCGTCCATCAGATGCAGGAAACGATGCATGTAGAGCTTCATTTCAAGCACCGAGTGCCAGTTCTGAAACGCAAACATGGTGCGCCAAAAAGTGTAGAAATTAGTGCCGAGAAAACCCTCACTGAACCATTGCTCAACCGTGATGTCGTCCAGATCCTCTTTCCGGGCCAATAGCAGCCTGATGATCTCAAGCTGCTGGCGCCTGGTAAGATCCATGGTCGAGAAGTCTTTGATCTGTCCCTGGTTTTCCAGGAGCCTGGCTTTTGACCAGTTCTTGTCGGCATCGTTCACGATGCGGTACTCATCAAGCACGGTGAACGGGGCAGGCAGTTCGAGCGCGGGTATTTCCGAGAAAACATCCCAGAAGTTCTGGTAGGTCATCTCCATTTCACGACCTCCACGGACGATATATCCGTCCTCGGCGTTACCGGCGCCATCCAGCGAACCACCCTCTATGTCCTGCTCCTCGAGAAAGGTGATGTTGCCCGCAGGCATGTGGCCGTCGCGAATGAGAAAAAAGGCAGCAGACAGGCCCGCAATGCCGCCACCGATAATCCACGCCCGGCGCTCCGCAACACCCTCTGTGGGAAGCGGCCGGTTGTTGGTATAGCTGCCGTGCAGGTCTGCCGGTGGCAGGGGGGTGTCGACCCCGTTGTGCAGGTGCCTCGATGAGGCGTCGGGCGTCACATCGACGTTCTGCTTTCCCAGGGCTTCAATGTGAGGTGAGAGTTTTGAGCCGAGCTTTCTGGTGAGACTGGATCTGGCCATTCAGGGATCTCCTTTCCTGAGGATAACTGTCCATACAGTATGCGGGGCGGGCAGAAACTCAGGGTGACACACATCAACGGGGCCTGAATCGTCACCAAAAATTCACGGGGAGGCATGAGCAGATCGTTACGATTCCCTGTCTTCTGCGCTCTCCTCTGCTTCGACTTCGGCTTTCCGCGCCTGTATCTTCCGCATCTTTTCATCGGAGATCGGGAATTTGTTCGCACTGTCCCGCAGCATCAGAAGGCTGCCAACTACCAGAGCAATAGCGAGTAAAAGGAATACCCAGCCGATGAGTGGCATAAACCTGTCTCCCTGGATGGTGACTTTCCTTAATAGTGGACCAGACAACTGCTTACCACAACCGCTACTCATAGATTCATCGGATCGAGCCTGTAATAGCCCTGCAGGGCTTTGTAGACCTCTGGTTGCTCGTGCTTGAGGTGACCGGGCTGCTGGAAAAACGCCTCAGTCAGCACGGCAAAAAATTCCGCCGGTTCGGTTGCGCCGTAGGGATCAAGCCACGGTTTATGGTGGTGCTGCAGAGAATGCCTGAGATCCTCATAGGCCGTGGTCATTGAACTTTGCCAGTGCCTGGCCTGTTCTCCGCCCAGGGGCGGCGCCCCGTCCGCGGTGCCGTCGAGATAATCCAGCTGGTGAGCAAACTCATGAAGCATCACGTTGTGACTGCTGTTCGGGTTCATGGCCGCCTCTTCACATTCTTTCCAGGCCAGCACCACCTGGCCCCGGCTAGAAGCCTCGCCGGCCCGGATTTCATTACTCTCGCTGACAACCATTCCGTCGCTTTCAATGTCTCTGACATGGTAGGCATCGGGATAGACCAGAATGCTGCTTACCTCATCAAAATCCGAATACGGGCGGGCAAGAATCAGCACACAGGCATGCCCGGCGATAGTGACCCGCACGGCGTCATCCACGTCAAAGCCGTCACAGCCATAAAATTCTTTCTCGGAAAGAAACAGTTGCACCCGCTGCTCCAGTGCCTGCTTCAGCGGCTCGGAAAGTTTTCGGTAAAGGGGCACGCTGGACTCAAGGTGTCGTCTCCAGAGGTCTGGAAAGGGGACTCTCAGTTCCCGTTCTCTTCGCCAGGTGCGGTAAAAGAAGAGGTAGAAAACGGTGGCCGCGATCAGGGTCACTGCAAAGACTGCGAAAACAAGTGCTGCCGACATGCTGCTCCCAGCGACCGTTGATTGAATTACCCCTTATCTTACAGAAAAATGGCATCTGCAAGCAGGCAGGTTCCGTATTGCTGGTTGTTCTTGATAGCAGGGGATGTGAAGCTGCATGAACTTTACCCATCGTCGAGGAGGCTGATATGTCAGAGAATTCCGTTGTAGTGATTACCGGTGCAAACCGTGGCATTGGTCTGGAGCTTGCCCGGCTGTATGCGGGCCGTGGCTGTTCGGTGATCGGTGTGTGTCGGGAGGCCTCGCCGGAGCTGGAAGAGGTTGCCAAGCGGATTATCGAGAGCGTAGACGTGACGACTGATGCGGGCGTGGCCAAGCTCGTGGCTGGTCTTGAGGGCCAGTCCATTGATCTGCTGATCAACAATGCCGGTCTGCTGCAGGACGAGAAACTGGGCAGTATCGATTTTGATTCCATTCGTACGCAGATGGAAATCAACGCCTACGCTCCACTGAAAATTGCTGAAGCCCTGTTTGAAAAAATCCCCTCCGGAGGCAAAATCGCCAACATCACCAGCCGCATGGGCTCTATCGCCGACAACGACTCTGGCGGCCGCTATGGGTACCGTGCTTCAAAAGCGGCGTTGAATGCCTTTGGCAAGTCCCTCGCGATGGATCTGAAACCGAGGGGTATCGCGGTGGCCCAGCTGCACCCGGGTTATGTTCAGACCCGAATGGTGAATTTTGGTGGGTTGATTAGTCCGGAAGAATCGGCAAAAGGCCTGGCAGAGCGGATTGATGGCCTGACCCTGGAGAATACGGGATCGTTCTGGCACAGCAACGGCGACGAGCTGCCGTGGTGATCCTGAAAACATTTTCATTTGTTTGCATTGGAGTGAGGCAGGATTCTGTTTTAACGAGTACTCTTGTTACCTAAAAAAGGAATTCTGCTGTCGATGAAAAGTGCGAGTGCTCCAATGAATTATGAGCCTGAGCGGGAGCGCAGGCCCCAGTTCTGGCGTTTGGCCATGCGATGTGCCCAGATAGCCGGAACTGTAGATGTCATCTTTTTCTTTCTTTTTCATGCATTGGGTTCGCCGGTTCTGGCATGGATCAACGTGGTTAGCGTGGCCATGTATGCCGGCGCCTACTACGCACTCAAATACCATAAGAACAAGATTGCGGTCGTACTGATCTGGGCGGAAGTGCTCGGGCACGCCGGCCTCGGGACCGTTCTTATCGGCTGGGAGAGCGGTTTCCATTATTACCTTCTGATGTTCATACCGGCGATCTGCGTTTCCGCGTCCCGAAGATGGGCGATTTATGCGCTACTCACTCTCTGGGGATACTACGTCGCGCTCGATGCCTTGATGTGGTACATCGAACCGTTGCAGCCAATCCCCCAGACAGCCCTTAACATAGTCCATCTGTTCAATCTGAGCGTGGTCTTTGCAATGTTCAGTTACCTGGCTTCCTATTACCTCAGCATGGTTGTTTCGGCACAGCGCAAGCTTCGCGAAATGGCAACAACGGACTCATTAACCGGGCTTTTCAATCGTCGTCATATGACCTATCTGGCTGAAAAAGAGGTATCGCGGTTCCGGCGCAGCGGACACCCGGTCGGTTTCCTCCTGCTGGATGTCGATCATTTCAAGTCGATCAATGATGCCTTCGGACATGAAGCCGGTGACAGGGTACTCGGCTGTGTTGCCGATGTGATCCGGGAAGAATTAAGGGCTCAGGATCTGATAGGTCGATGGGGTGGTGAGGAGTTTCTGGTCATTCTTCCGGATACGAATGCTGATAAAGCGCAAGCAAGCGCGGAGCGGATACGAAAGGCGTTTTTGGCAAGGGACTGGCGCGCAGTTATCGGCGGTGATATCGATGTTACGATCAGCATCGGCGTAAGTGAGCTGCGAACTGGCGAAGACCTGAGTGCCGCGGTCAGCAGGGCTGATGAAGCGCTTTACCGCGGTAAAACGGGCGGCCGTAACCGGGTAGAACTGGAAACCATCTGAAGGCCAAAGCAAGGGGTAGGTTTATGAGTCTGGCAATTGCACTGCATGTTCTGGCTGCGGTTATCTGGGTTGGCGGTATGTTCTTCGCCTACATGGCGATGCGTCCGGCCGTGGTTGAGGTGGTAGAGGCCTCCCAGCGTGGCCATCTTTGGTCGAAGACGCTTGAACGGTTCTTCCGCTGGGTTTGGCTCGCGGTTGTGCTGCTCCTGGTTACCGGCTACTGGATGATTTTCAGTGTGTTTGGCGGTATGGCCGGTGCTGGCTGGCACATTCATGCCATGCAGACGCTCGGGCTAGTTATGATGCTGCTCTACTTTCACGTGTATTTTGCGCCTTTCCGACGCCTCAAGCAGGCGGTTGCAGACAAGGATCCGCAGGCTGGTGGTGTTCAGGTGGGAAAGATTCGCCGTCTGGTCGGTATCAATCTGATTCTCGGCCTGATTGTGGTCGCCATAGGGTCTGGCGGTCGGTACCTGTAAGGCTGAGCGATCGGGGACCGATACCATGTCTGATATTCGAAAGAGAGCCATTGCAGGCCTGAAAGCCGGCGATTCGTTTACCCTGGTGCGTACGTTCACCGAGGATGAGACTCTGTCCTTTGGCGAAATCAGCCGAGATCAGAATCCGGTTCACTACAGCGATGAGTTTGCCCTGGCCAAGAACCTGCAGGGAAAGATCTGCCATGGCTTGCTGGTTGGCGGGATGATCACGGAAGTGGGTGGGCAGATTGGCTGGCTGGCGTCCGGGATGAATTTTCGCTTCCGCCGGCCAGTGTATTTCGGGGATACCGTCACCTGTGTATTCACCATCACCGAAGTGGATGCAAGGAATCGGGCCCGGGCCGAAGCGGTGCTCTCGAATCAGCATGGTGAGCCGGTTATCGAAGCCACGCTAACGGGTGTTCTACCCGGGCCGAAGGAACAGCAGTTGATGTCAGCAATGATCAGCGAAGAGAGAACCACGTCTGCCGGCTGACCAGCACCGGCTAAGGCGTCAGTCCTCCTCGGCGTCCCTCATCCGTTCCTGTCGCTCCCACTCTTCCTCTTTTGCCGCATCGATGATTTCCATCAGTTCGTCGACGTTGGCAGCGGTGTCATCGTGCTGGAAGCAGCCCGTGAGCTTGCTGTCCGGGTGCAGGTCGCCGGACTCGTAGAGCGCCCAGATCTCCTTGCCATAATCGGTGTTCAGCAGTTCCGGCGCGAAGCGTCCGAAATAACGGCGCATATTGTCGACGTCGCGCTCCAACATGCGTTCCGCGTTGTTATTGCCGGACGCATTGACGGCCTGGGGAAGATCAATAATGACAGGACCGCGGGCATCGACCAGCACGTTGAATTCCGACAGATCCCCATGGATCAGACCGGCGCTCAACATACGGACAACCTCTCGGATGACCTGGCCGTGGAAGTCGCGGGCCTGTTCCGGGGACAGGGTGACATCATCCAGCCTGGGCGCGGCCTTGCCATCTTCATCCGCCACCAGCTCCATCAGCAGTACACCGTCCACGAAGCCCAGAGGTTCGGGAACCCGGACACCGGCGGCGGCAAGCCGGTAGAGGGCATCCACCTCGGCGTTGAGCCAGGCATCTTCCTGTTCCTTCTGGCCATATTTGGTTTTCTTGCTCATGGCCCTGGCCCGTCGGCTGTTCCGGACCTTTCGGCCTTCCTGGTATTCCACAGCCTGCTTGAAGCTTCGCTTGGAGGCTTCCTTGAAGACCTTGGCGCAACGTGTCTGGTCGCCACAGCGCACCACATAAACCTGCGCTTCCTTGCCGCTCATAAGCTGGTAGAGCACTTCGTCCACCATGCCGTCATCGACAAGTGGTTGTAATCTCTTCGGTACTTTCATAAAACCTTTCAGACGGACAGTGAGTCGGCCAGCCACGTTCATTGATCTGGAACAAGACTGGATGCAGGCAGGGCAGGGACAATGACTGCTACGGAGCATAGCTTACATGAAAATCGTTTTCCTGATCCTGTTGATTCTGGTGGTTGCCGCCACCGTCGCTCTGTGGTTCTGGCGACAGGCTGACCACAATGCGGACCAAGCCGCCATGGCGAGGTTGGCGGCTCTGCAGCCGGCTTCACCGCAGCGTTTTGATCTTTCTCTCCTCGAGGGGCTGCCGGAGCCCGCCCGGCGGTATTTCCGGTACACCATTCAGCCCGGAACTCCGCTTTATACGGTTGCCCGGATATCCATGACCGGAAAATTCGGCATGGG
>NZ_DDOI01000118.1:29656-34820 GCF_002341575.1 Marinobacter sp. UBA2498
ATGGATATGCAGGCCACTCAGATGCTGGCCATGCCCGAAGGCTTTATCTGGAAAATGAGCGCCAGCCGCGGCGCCCTGCGGGTTTCCGGCTCAGACACCGAACAGTGGACGCGGTTCTGGCTGATGGGATTGTTGCCGGTGGCCCGGATGGGCGGCGACCCGGATCACACCCGTTCGGCATTCGGCCGGTATGTGGCGGAGGCGGTGTTCTGGACGCCGGCGGCACTGCTCCCAGGCCAAGGGGTTGCGTGGCAGCTTGTGGATGTAAATACAGCGCGGGTAATTGTCCGCCACGAGGGTATGGAGCAGACGGTGGATGTTGTCGTGGCCGAAGACGGCCAGCCGCTTCAGGTGAGTTTCGACCGCTGGAGCAATGCGAATCCGGAAAAGGTCCATCGTCTGCAGCCTTTTGGCGGCGACCTGTCAGAGTTTCGGGAGTTCGAGGGCTTTATCTTGCCGACCCGCGTGGAAGCCGGGAATTTCTTTGCCGCGGACGATTATTTTCCGTTTTTCATTGCCGAAGTGACCAACGTAGAATTTCCACAGGCCGACTGACGCAAAAAGCCCGGCGCACAAGGCCGGGCTTTCTGGGGGATAGTGGCGGTTACACCAGATTGTAAAGGAACACCACGGCGATACCAGCCGGCGTCAAGTACCGCAGTACGAACATGAACGCCTTGTAGCTGCCGCCCTGCAGACCGATATCGGCAGCCAGTCCCTCACGCTTCATCGCCCAGCCGGCAAACAGCGCAATGGCCAGTCCGCCCAGGGGCATCATCAGGTTGGAGACCAGGAAGTCGAGCAGATCGAACACTGTCTTGTCTTCGAAGAACGGGATAAAACCGAGCGGGTGCACGCTGTCCCAGACGTTGAAAGACAACACGGTACCGATGCCGATAAACCAGATAGCCAGACCACCACCAAGTGCGCTTTTCGCCCGGCTGACGCCTTTGTGTTCCTCCAGCCATTCCACCACCGGTTCCAGCATGGATATGGCCGAGGTGATGGCCGCTACCAGCAGCAACGCAAAGAAAATGGTGCCGAACAGGGCGCCACCGCTCATCTGGCCAAACGCCAGTGGCAGGGTTACGAAGATCAGGCCAGGGCCCGCGCCTGGTTCCAGGCCGTTGGCAAATACCAGCGGAAAGATGGCGAGGCCTGCCAGCAGTGCGACGCTGGTGTCCAGAATCCCGATGGTCATGGCGGTTCTGGCAATGTTGACGTTCTTAGGCAGATAGGAGCCGTACGCCATGAGTACGCCAATGCCGATGCTCAGGGTAAAGGCGGCGTGCCCCAGGGCGGTCAGAACGCCGGCCGTTGTCAGCTTGCTGAAGTCCGGCGAGAACATGAAGCTTACGGCCCGGCCGAAGCTGCCGCTGTTCATGGCATAGATCACCATCGCAATCAGCAGGACGAACAGCAGTGGCATCAGCATGTTCACGGCTTTCTCAAGCCCGGAACGAATGCCCCGACCAACGATAAACACAACGATGGCCATGAACACGGTGTGCCACAGCAACAGTTCCCAGGGATTGGCCAACAGCCCGCCGAACTGGCCACCAATGGCTTCGGCGTCCGCGCCGGTAAACAGGCCGGTTGCGGCTTTGCCGATATAGACCAGCGCCCAGCCGCCAATCACGGCGTAGAAAGACAACACCAGGAATGAGGCGATCACGCCGTTCCAGCCGATGGCTCTCCAGCCCTTGGCTGTGCCTTCACTTTTGGTCAGGGTGCGCATGGTGGCCACGGGGCTCTGGCCGCCGCGCCGACCAATCATGGTTTCGGCAATCAGTACCGGCACGCCGATCAGGAAGATACAGGCCAGGTAGATCAGAACGAAGGCGCCGCCGCCGTTCTCGCCAGTAATGTACGGAAACTTCCAGATGTTCCCGAGGCCAACGGCTGAACCAGCCGCAGCCAGGATAAAGGCCATCCGTGAGGACCAGAGGTTATTGGCCTGCTGGTGTGGTTGGGTACTCTCACTCATTCTTCTCTCCGGCTAATTGTTTTTGTCGGATTGATTGGTTGTTGTCGAAAAAGTATTTACTTGCCGAGCACCTCGCGCAGGGCGGAAGCGACTTGTGGCAAGACGTGGTCGTTCAAACCGGCAACGTTTACGCGGCTGCTTTCCAGCATGTAGATGCCGTGTTCCTTCCGTAACCGGCCCACCTGCTCCGGACTGATTCCGAGGAACGAGAACATGCCCCGCTGACGGGCGATGAAGTCGAAGTCGCCTACTGGCGAGAGTGCATCCGCAAAAGCGTGACGCAGATGCAGGATGCGCTTACACATACCGTTTAGCTCCTGTTGCCACTGGGCTCGCAGGTCGTCATCGCCAAGGATGGTCTCCACGATTGAAGCACCATGGGCCGGTGGCATTGAGTAATGCGACCGGATGACGCTCAGCAGCTGGCTGGTGGCGGCGGCATTCACGGTTGCGGTTTCCGAAACCAGGGCGAGTGCGCCGGTGCGCTCCCGGTAGAGACCAAAGTTCTTGGAGCACGAGGCTGCGATCAGCATTTCAGGTACCGCACTGGCCAGGTGCCTCAGGCCAGCTGCATCCGCGTCCAGGCCTTCGCCAAGGCCCTGATAGGCCATGTCCACGAAGGGCAGCAGGCCTTTGCGCTGGATCAGGCTGGTCACTTCCTGCCACTGGGCCAGGCTCAGGTCCGCGCCCGAGGGGTTGTGGCAGCACCCGTGTAGCAACACCACGTCGCCCGCATCCGCCCGTTCCAGGGTTTCCAGCATGGCGCCGAAGTCTACCTGCAGGGTCTCTGGATTGAGGTACGGATATTCGCGAATAGTCAGGCCGGCGCCACCGAGCAACGGCAAGTGGTTGGCCCAGGTGGGCGTGCTGACCCAGACTTTTGTATCGGCCTTGCACAGACGCAGAAACTCGGCCGCCATACGCAGGGCGCCGCAGCCGCCCGGTGTCTGGATGACCGATACGCGACCGTCGCGGACCAGTGGGCTGTTGCTGCCCAGGATCAGCTCCGCCATGGCGCTGTTGAAGCCGGCGGAACCGGCAGGGCCCACGTAGCTCTTGGTGGTTTCGCCCTCAAGAAGGCGACGCTCGGCTTCGTGCACGGCGGCCATGATAGGCGTATTGCCGGCGTCATCCTTATAGACACCGATGCCCAGATCCACTTTGTCCGGTCGATCGTCTTCACGGAAGGTCTGCATCAACTGCAGGATCGGATCCTGGGGAAGGGGCTGGAGTGCTTCAAACATGATTGGCCTCCTCGTTAGCCTGTTGGGTGCGAATCAACGTCGGGCGACCGGTATCCAGCGCCTTGATCAGCTGAGTCTGCTTTTCGCGAATGCTCTCCGCCGCTTGCTCCCGCACAGGGCCGTACCCGCGGACATCGGCAGGCAGCTCGGCAAGCTGCAGGAAGGTTTCGTAGTTGCTGGCGTTGAGCTCACGACCGATCCGGTCTACCAGGCTCTGATAATCCTTCAGCATGGCCCGATCCAGCTTGCGGTCGGCAGAATAGCGGAACGGATCGATTGCGGTTCCGCGCAGGCCGCGAAGTTTCGCCAGCAGCCGGAAGGCCCGGAACATCCAGGGGCCGAACCGGCGTTTTTTCGGGCGGCCCTGGGCATCGGTCTCGCCGCTGAGCAGGGGCGGGGCCAGATGGAAGTGGACTTTGAAGTCACCCTCGAAGGTTTCATTCACCTCTTTCATGAAGTCGGTTTCGGCAAACAGTCGCGCGACTTCGTATTCGTCCTTGTAGGCCATGAACCGGTACAGCTGCTGGGCTACTGCACGAGTCAGCAGCAGGTTGGTTTCACCGAGGGACTCCTCAGCCTTCCGGACCCCTGCAACTGCGTCCTGGTATTGGTCGGCCCAACGCTGGTTCTGGTAGTTGACCAGGTGCTTATGCCGGGTGTTGATGAGTTCGTCGAGGGTTGGTTCGGGTTTGACCTCAACCACCTGGGCATTACTGTCGTCCAACAGATCCGTGACTGCGCTCGGATCCACGGCTGCAAGCCGTCCCCAGCCGAAGGCTTCCTTGTTCCTGTCGATGGCGACGCCGTTCAGCTCAATCGCCTTCATCAAAGCCGCTTCGGACAGGGGCAGCAGGCCTTTCTGCCAGGCAAAACCGAGCATCATCACGTTGGAGAACACGGTATCGCCCATTAGCTTTTCGGCGATGCCATTGGCGTCCAGCTGATCAAAATGATCCTCGCCCACGGCATTCTTCAGTAGCCCAAGGCGCTTGTCGGCCTTCATATCGGCGTCGCGGAAGAGCACGTAGTCGGCAGTAGGCAGTTCCGCTTCGTTGGCAACGATCCGGGTGTGGTTTGGCCGGAGAACGCTCAGGGCCTTCTGGGAAGACGCTACGACCAGATCGCAGGCGATGACCGCATCGGCCTGGCCATTGCTGATCCGAACCTGATGGAGCTTGTCCGGGGACGGTGCCATACGAACGTAGCTCAGCACCGTGCCGCCTTTCTGGGCGAAGCCCATGAAATCCAGTACCGAGGCGCCGCGCGACTCCAGGTGGGCCGCCATGGTGATCAGCTGGCCAACCGTCACCACGCCCGTACCGCCAACGCCGCCCACCAGCAGATCATAGGAGCCGGTCATTTCCGGCAATTTGGGAGCTGGAATATCAGCCAGCTTGCGGGTGAGTACGGAGCCGGTGTCAACGCCGCGGGATTTTCGCAGCTGGCCGCCTTCGATGGTCACGAAGCTTGGGCAGAAACCGTTAACGCAGGAAAAGTCCTTGTTGCAGGATGACTGGTCGATCTTCCGCTTGCGTCCCAGCTCCGTCTTGCGGGGGACCACCGAGAGGCAGTTGGACTGCACCGAGCAGTCGCCACAGCCTTCACACACGTGATGGTTGATAAAGGCCCGCTTGGCCGGATCCGGGAACTGCTTGCGCTTGCGACGGCGGCGTTTCTCGGCGGCACAGGTCTGGTCGTAGATCAGTACGGTGCAGCCGGGGATATCACGCAATTCCCGCTGCACCTGGTCGAGCTCGGACCGATCGTGGAAGGTGACGTCCTTGGGGAACAGGTCATGATGGCCATCGTATTTCTCGGGCTCGTCGCTGAGAACAACAACCCGATTGACCCCTTCTGCGGCCATTTGCTGGGCAATCCTGTCGACGGTGATCTGCCCGTCGACGGGCTGACCGCCGGTCATGGCGACGGCGTC
>NZ_DDOI01000118.1:34958-37559 GCF_002341575.1 Marinobacter sp. UBA2498
CGGATAGCCATGGAACCGGAGTGGAAATACGTGCCTTCACCCAGGTTCTGGAACACGTGGGGGTTGCCGGTGTATCGGCTCTTGCCAATCCAGTTGACGCCTTCGCCACCCATCTGGATGAGGGATTCGGTGTTCCGGCCCATCCAGGACGCCATGAAGTGACAGCCAATGCCGGCCAGGGCCTTGCTCCCCTCCGGGACCTTGGTGGAGGTGTTGTGTGGGCAGCCCGAGCAGAAATAGGGCATACGCTTGACGCCGCCCGGATCCTGGGCGTTGGTCATGGCACTGATTTCAGCCATGCGCTCGCTGAAGTCCACCTCGAAGAAGCGACCAAGACGGGCTGCGAGGAAGCCGGCAACCAGTTTGGGGCTCAATTCGCCAACGTACGGGATCAGCGGGCGGCCCAGCTCATCCTGTTTGCCGGTAATCAGAACCTCGCCGGGACGGTCCGGCTCGGACATGTACTCCTTGATCTGGCTCTCGATAATGCCGCGCTTTTCCTCGATCACGAGGACTTCTTCCTTGCCGTGCACGAAGTCCAGGATGCCGCGGCGCTCCAGGGGCCAGACCATGCCCACCTTGTAGATATCCAGACCCATGTCCCGGGCCTTGTCTTCGTCAATACCGAGCAGATCGAGGGCTTCCAGCAGGTCAAGGTGCCCCTTGCCGGTGGTGACAATACCAAAGCGGGCTTCCTTGTTGTCGAACAGGCACCGGTCAATGCGGTTGGCCCGGGCAAAGGCCTGAACGGCCGCGAGCTTGTGTTCGATGCGGGTTTCCAGCTGGGGGCCGGGGAGATCCGGCCAGCGGTAATGAAGGCCGCTTTCCGGCGCGGTGAAATCGTCCGGAGTGACAAAATCCGGTGCTGGCGGAATTTCCACAGAAGCCGCGCTTTCCACGGTTTCCGAGATGGCCTTGAAGCCGACCCAGCAGCCACTGTAGCGGGACAGGGCATAACCCCAGAGACCGAACTCCAGGTATTCCGCGATGTTGGCCGGGTTGATGGTGGGCATGAAGAAGCTCATGAATGCCACATCGGACTGGTGGGGCATGGACGATGACACGCAGCCGTGGTCGTCGCCCGCTACCACCAGCACGCCACCATGGGGGGAGGATCCATAGGTGGTGCCGTGTTTCAGGGCGTCGCCGGCTCGGTCCACGCCCGGGCCCTTGCCATACCAGAGGCCGAATACGCCCTCTACCTGACGGTCTTCATCGGTTTCTACCTGCTGGGTACCCAGCATGATCGTCGCGGCAAGATCCTCGTTGATGGCGGGGACAAAATCGATCCGGTTCTCGTCGAGCAGGTCCTTGGCCTGCCAGAGCGCCTGGTCAACTGCACCGAGAGGTGAGCCCCGGTAGCCACTGACCAGACCGGCGGTGTTCAGGCCTTGTTTGCGATCCAGGGCTGCCTGCATCAGCGGGATTCGGACCAGGGCCTGTGTGCCGGTGAGAAAAACCCGGCCGGATTCCCGCAGGTAGCGGTCTTCGAGTTTGTAATCGTCGAGTTGTGGGGTATCGGCGGACATGGCGCCCTCCTTTTTGTCGATTTTATGACCAAAATTCTAGAGGGAAGTCCGCAAAAGGTGCTTGCTTATTGGAAGGAGGTTTTCAGGATTTGCGAAAGAATGTTTGATAAAAGACAATAAAGAGAAAGAACCTTTGATAAAAATCAGGTGTTACCAAATGAAGCAGGTGGAGCTGGACAAGCTGGATCGGAAAATCCTATCGGTGCTGCAGCAGGATGGGCGCATCAGTAACCAGTTACTGGCCGAACAGGTGGGTTTGTCACCGGCTGCTTGCTGGCGCCGGGTGCGCACACTTGAGGAAAGCGGTGTGATTCAGGGATACAGCGCAAGAGTGGATCCGGAACGCATTGGTCAGGGGCTGTGCGTGCTCGTCAATCTGTCACTGCAGCGGCACAACATCGACAGCACGGCGGAGATTGAGCAGCAGGTGAGCAGTTATCCGGAGGTGCTTCAGTGCTTTGCGGTGACCGGTAATGCCGATTTCGTGCTCAGGGTAATCGTGCCGGATATGGCCAGTTACGACAGGTTCCTGAACGAAAAAATCTTTACCCTGCAGGGCATTGCCCAGGTGAATTCGAACTTTGCGTTGCGGGAGATAAAAAATACCGAGACGATCCCGGTGGAAGGTATTCTGTAGTTTCGGCAGGGAGCAACAACGAAAAAAGGCAGCCGAAGCTGCCTTTTTCTGAACGTGTCGTCTGTTATTTACAGAGCGACAACGTTTTCCGCCTGAGGACCTTTCTGGCCCTGGGTAACGGTGAACTCGACCTGCTGGCCTTCAGCCAGAGTCTTGAAACCGCCGCCCTGAATAGCGCTGTAGTGAACAAAAACGTCCGGGCCGCTTTCGCGAGTGATAAAGCCAAAACCTTTTGCTTCGTTGAAAAACTTAACGTTGCCGGTAACTGTAGACATAGTATTCTTCCTGATTTCAATCATTTAATGTGCCGTCACGTCATCTTATTGATGGCTAATCGGCGGTATGCGGAAACAAAAAACTGGCGTGATCAAAAACAGGACGTGCTACTTATTACAGCTGAGCGGTCTTATTGATGAAATGCTTTGCTAAATCTTT